>NZ_MUFL01000020.1:0-47982 GCF_001995355.1 Salinivibrio sp. PR919
ATTAAACGCTTCTTGATTTTCCAATATATTGAATAGCCTATACTGGAAGTTATTCATCATAGAGCTGCGCTGAGCGGGAAGCTCCGTATTTTGAAGGTATTGTTCTCTCGTATGAGCGCCACGTCTAAAGAAAGGATTGAATGCTCGCCTAGATGGCAGAACAAACACCTGAAATTGGTTGTTGACTTCATCTTTTCTGGTTTCACTACTTCCTTTTTTCAAAGAAGAAATCTTTTCTTCCTTGCCATCAATAAAGTACGTTATGTCGACGCGATCAACTGATGAGTTTCTCGCTCCAACTGTAAAACTTGGTGATTGATAGCCACCACGAGCTTTTAGGCACTCTATAATGGAAGATTTTCCTGAATTATTTGCACCAGTAATTATTGTTAATCCACTCCCCAATTCTCCATTTGGAATTGAGAATTGAATAATCTGCTTGGAGCTAAACCCTCTAAATCCGATTATTTCAATTTTTTCTAAAGGCATATCTACTCCCTATGGCCTCTAACGCCTGGGCTAAGCCGCCGGTTGGAGAGCCAGCGCAAACAGGTCGGCTTGAGCCCCTGGTTATGTTGTGATTTGGTCGAAATACCACTGCGCCTGTTTCCATTCCATGTCTTGCTCCATGTGGTAATCGAAAGGTCGCGGGTAGCGATGGTGATTCAGAATAAACTGCAGATGATCGTGAGCAATTTCCGGATCATATACTCGCCACACCAGCCTTCTAGTCTCGTTCCATGTTTCTCGCACCAAAAACAACGCATTCCCACCAGCTTTGATTTCCTCATCCAGCTTGTCACAAAAGGGATCAACGATTTCTCTTTCACTGACGGAGGGCATTCCGTTTTCGACGATATCCTCAAAATCAATGATGAGAGATAAATGCCAGCTGAAGATTGCCTTTGGCTCAAATTTTTTCAACGCTGAATTCAAAACGGCGATACAGGGAAGACCATCTTCTTTCCATTCGAGAATTCCATATTCCTCTTCGGGAAGAACGACCTTAACCTCGTTTTCCTTGAGCTTTCTTTCTTGCTTTTTCCCGAACAACTTATTCAGCATGCGGGTTCCCTTTCAACATAACATTGCGTTAGCGCGCACACTCACTTTCCCAAAACCGTTGTACACGTCTTCTATTTCCTAATTGACTGTTATTAATAGCATTTATAGCGATTACTGTCTGTCTCTTTCCCGCGAAAGTGTGCATGCCGCCTATCACGGCTGGTACATTCACACTATCCCCAAACCTAATAATGTAACCCATTGATGAATAGATTCTTTTATTTTACTGGACTGAGAAAGCGTGAATGCATGATGAGAAAGCGTGCATCCTATTTAGCTTTCTTTCCGATGAGCTGGTTAACTATCCAGCCTTTCTCCACGCTACCGCCCATCGATTGTCCGCATCCGGTAAGCGATCTGTCTCTTTGTTTACTTTTTAGCCTACCAAATGTCTAAATACCTTTTCATGCGCTAGTGTCCAAAATGTTAGCTAGCGCTTGTTCTGTGATATTCGCTCCAAAAAATTACTTGGCGGTCGGTTACGGGAGTCGCGTTTGGCGGGTGTAGGCTAGGAAAATAGCAGGCGTAAAAGTGTCGTCTTAGCGGTGTTTGGGGGGAGGCAGAAAGGCGCCAAGGCTGGGTGTTAGCGAGGGTGACAGTTTGCGTCTAGAAACTCGGCGGTGGTGAATTCTTTGGTTTAACTTGACCAAACGCGGTTAATTGGTCCTTTTTTACGCAAAATTAATGATTATTTCACTAAATTTGTACAACAAATTGTGATTTAGGTTGGTATAATTTTCACCACTTTAACCTCCTCCGCACGCTGTTGGATATTTGTGCTGTGAATATAGACGTCAATAACCTCCTGCTCCAAAACGATATTTTGCTCCTTTTTGTGGTACTTGCCATGGGCCTTGCGGTTGGAAAGGTCAAAATTGGTAATGTGCAATTGGGTGGATCCATCGGTGTACTGTTTACCGCGATCATTTTCGGTAACGCTGGGTTCACCTTCTCGCCAGATGCGCTCAGCATCGGTTTTATGCTGTTTATCTACTGTGTAGGTATTGAGGCAGGCCCGAACTTTTTTGGCGTTTTCTTCCGCGATGGTAAGTCGTATTTGCTACTGGCGCTCACCGTGCTGCTCAGTGCCATTGGCTTAACCTTGTTTTTCCAAGAGCAATTGGGGCTGGATATCAGCATTGCCACCGGCATGATGGCAGGTGCGCTGACTGCCACGCCGGTACTGGTAGGCGCGAAAGATGCCCTAAATTCCGGACTTACGGGCGTCGAGGGTGAACAGCTAGGCATGATGATCGACAACCTCAGTGTCGGTTATGCCATGGCGTACTTAACCGGCTTGGTGAGCTTGATTGTGCTGGCGAAATTGATGCCGAAGTTACAGCGCCACAACTTAGAGCACTCTGCACAGCAAATCGCCATTGAACGCGGCTTGGGGAGTGAGTCGCAGCGTAAAGTTTATTTACCTATTATTCGCGCCTATCGGGTCGGCCCTGAACTAATTCAGTGGATTGATGGCCGCAATCTGCGCGAGCTGGGTATTTATCGTCAAACCGGCTGTTACATCGAGCGAATTCGTCGTAATGGCATTTTGGCTAACCCAGATGGTGATGCGATTTTGCAAGAAGGCGATGAAATTGCACTGGTGGGCTATCCCGATAGCCATGCTCGCCTCGACCCCAGTTTCCGCAACGGCAAAGAAGTGTTTGATCGCGATCTGCTCGACTTGCGCATTGTCGAAGAAGAAATCGTGGTAAAGAACGACAGCGTCGCGCAGAAGAAGCTATCCGATCTCAATCTGTCAGAATATGGCTGTTTCTTAAACCGTGTGGTGCGCGCACAGGTAGAAATGCCAATGGACCAAGGCATTATTCTCAATAAAGGTGATGTGCTGCAGATCAGCGGCGAGAAAAGCCGTGTGAAAGGTCTGGCTGAGCGCATTGGTTTTATCTCGATTCACAGCCAAATGGCCGATCTGCTCGCGTTCTGCTGTTTCTTTATTCTCGGCCTTGGGCTGGGGATGATCACCATGACCTTCGGCCAAGTGACCTTTGGTTTGGGTAATGCCGCTGGTTTGTTGCTGGCGGGAATTAGCTTGGGCTACTTGCGCGCCAATCACCCCACGTTTGGTTATGTGCCACAAGGGGCGCTGAACATGGTCAAAGAGCTCGGGTTGATGACATTTATGGCTGGCATTGGGTTAAGTGCCGGTGGCCGTTTATTTGAATACATCGCCGATATGGGCTTTTCAGTGATCATTGCCAGTATCTTTATCAGCGTGATCCCTGTGATTATCGCCTATTTGATTGGCGCTTATGTGCTGAAAATGAACCGTGCGTTGTTGTTCGGAGCTATTGTCGGTGCGCGTACCTGTGCGCCTGCGATGGATATGATTAACGAGCATGCCCGCAGCACCATTCCGGCGCTGGGTTATGCAGGCACCTATGCGATTGCCAACGTGATCCTCACCTTGGCCGGTACTCTGTTGATCATTCTGGTGTAATTTATTGGCTAACCTTCTATTCGGTCAGCAATAATTCAGCGACTATGCATATAATGAAAGCGTCCAATTTGGGCGCTTTTTTGCTCACAAGGGGTTACGCATGCAGGTGCTTATTATCGAAGATGATTCAATTCTCAGTCATCATATGAAAACAGAGCTGACCGAGCTGGGCCATCATGTACGCTGTGCCAGCACAGCCAGCGAGGGATTGTATTATGTCGATCAATATCCGAATGATATTGCAATCATTGACTTAGGCTTGCCCGATCAAGATGGTATTAGTTTGATTCGCGACATTCGTGCCAAGGGTCTGCGTGTGCCTATTTTGGTGTTAACCGCCCGCGCGAATTGGCAGGATAAAGTGGCTGGACTGGATGCCGGCGCGGACGATTATTTGGTGAAGCCGTTCCAAAAGCCGGAATTGGTGGCACGGCTGAATGCCTTGGTGCGACGCAGTGCCGGTTTTGTGAAACCTACCATTACCGCAGGCGATATCGAGCTCGATTTGCTGGCTAAATCCGTCTCGGTAAAAGGCCAGCCTTTAGAGCTGACCGCCTTTGAGTATGATTTGTTTGAGTACTTGATTCGTCACAGCCGCGAAGTGATCTCCAAACAACGTTTACTCGATGTACTATATTACGACCAAGACGGCGATCCGAATACCATCGAGGTGATGATTAGCCGTTTACGCAAAAAACTGATACAGAGCGGTCATGAAAACCCGATTTCAACCGTACGTGGTCAAGGGTATCTTTTTGAAATTCAAGCTGAGTAATTCATGAAATTAGATCAATTCGCTTTGTGTCGTTGCCGCACGCGGCTGCGAACCCGTGTGCTTGCTACCTCGATCGGTATTATTTTACTGTTTTCGATTGCTCTTGCAGCGTTGATTAATAAGCTGTATCAGCAAAACTCAATGGCGACGTACTCGCGCGATTTGGTGTCGCAAATTCCGATGGTCATGGCTCAGCTCAGCCGCGATGGCTTAATCCGTGCCGACCAGCTCACCGCGTGGATCCAGTCGCTTGACCCGTCGAGCTCGGATTATATGTCGGTGCTCTGCACCCCAGAAAATCATACGTTATGGACATCGCGAGATGTCAAAGCCTTAAAGGTGGACGATATTTGTACCCTCTTCCCTTCGCAAGCCACTACACCACAGTATTTATCCATTGCGGGCGTCAACGTAGTAGCCCAACGGCTATCTTCTGATAAGCAGCCGAGCGATAGCCCTAACCATTTGTATGTGCTGCGTAATGTAGGGCAAGAAAAGCAACATCTCACCAACTTGGAAACAGAGACATGGTTTTATATCAGTTTGCTGTTCTTTTCTGCCTCTGCCCTGGTTGTGGCGGCGTGCCATTGGAGTTTTTCGCCACTGCGCCGCTTGGCGAAAGAGCTGATTGCGATCACCGAATCGCGTCAACAAACCTTGGACAGTGATTACCCTGATGAGCTGCAAGATCTCACCCAAGCACTCAATCAGATGATCACACAGCGGGAAAAGCAAAAAGTGCGTTATCGTCACGCCATGGATGACTTGGCACATAGCCTTAAAACACGCTTAGCGGCCACCAACGCCCTACTCGATGATAACAGCTTGAATCGCGAGCAATTGAACAAGCGTATTTTGGAGCAAGTCAGCCAAATGGATGACATGGTTCAGTACCAGCTTAAACGGGCTTTGGTGGGGCAACGCGGCCTAAAGCGTGATGACAGCTCGCTCACCATTCCTGTCGATAGTCTGACGGGTATGTTAGATAAAGCCTATCGGGATAAACCCGTGACGGTGATCCGTGGCTTTGCTGAAGATGCCACCCTCCCGCTTCATCGCAGCGATCTGATGGAGCTGTTGGGGAATTTACTCGAGAACGCGTACCGCTTTTGTCTTGAGCAGGTGCTGATCCGATTGGAAGATAAAGGCGATGCGTGGCAGCTTTCTATCGAGGATGACGGTCCCGGCGTGCCGGAGTGCTATCGCGAGAGTATTTTTCAGCGCGGTGTGCGTGCCGATCAGCTAAATCCGGGCACGGGGATTGGCTTGGCGGTGTGTGATGAAATTATTGCCAGCTATGATGGTTCCATTCAAGTCACCCAATCCTCATTACAGGGCGCCGCGTTTGTTCTCACCCTGCCCAAACGCTAGCTAACACCGTGTGTTATACCAATAAAAAACGCAGACGTTTGGGCTGCGTTTTTTATTAAGCTATGTTTTCACTGGGCTGCAGATATATCGGACTCGGCGAAGCTGCGCATTTCCCACTCGCGAAGGCCGAGACGCCAACGCGAGCTAATCGCTGTCTGGATCTGCTAACAAATCGTCTTTAGCAGCCATCATATATTGGTACATCGACCAATAGGTCAGGCCAGTTGCAGCATAGAGCGCGACATAACCTAGCCATTCAATCCAAGGGGCGGCGTGCCAAAGCAGCATCGTCAGAGCAAACATTTGTGAGGCCGTTTTAAATTTGCCCACCCAAGAGACGGCAACGCTGGCGCGTTTACCAATTTCCGCCATCCACTCGCGCAATGCCGAAATAATTACTTCTCGCGCAATCATGGTCGCAGCGGGAATCGTGACCCAAATGGAGTAGTAATGCTCGACAATCAACACCATGGCAATTGCCACCATCACCTTATCGGCAACAGGATCGAGAAAGGCGCCAAAACGGGTCGATTGTTTTAAACGGCGAGCTAAATACCCATCCAACCAATCAGTAACACCAGCAATCACAAAAACGAGTGCCGCGGCAAACGGAGCCCATTCGTAGGGCAAATAATAGGCGATGACAAAGACCGGAATTAGCGCAAGGCGCAAAAAGGTCAAAATGGTGGGTATATTAAGGCGCATGCTCAGCTTTTTATTGTTGGATTGACTACGTTATGTTGCCCCATTGCCTCTAACCTTGCAATGAGGAATGAATTTTCTCTGCCAGTGTTCGGCTGATCCCGGGGACTTTGGCGATTTCTTCGACACTGGCGTTGCGCAACTCTTGGATCCCACCAAGATATTTCAGCAAAGCTTGGCGACGTTTCGGACCAATACCTTCGATTTGGGTCAGCACACTTTGTTTGCGTGCTTTTCCGCGTGCGGCCCGGTGTCCAGCAATAGCGTGATCATGGCTTTCATCGCGAATGTGTTGAATAAGATGCAACGCCGGTGAGTCGGCCGGCAACGAGAATTGCTCGCCAGAGACTTTGATCAGTGTCTCTAGGCCCGGTTTACGGCTGGTTCCTTTGGCAACACCCAAAATAAGCGGATGAATGGGCCAATCGGCGATCAGGGGTTTAAGTACCTCCCACGCGCGATTGAGCTGTCCTTTACCCCCATCAATCACAATAATATCGGGGATTTTTTCTGGCTCGAGCTGTTTGCTGTAGCGACGAGTCAGCACTTGGGCCATTGCAGCGTAATCATCGCCGCCGGTGATCCCTTCAATGTTGTAACGGCGATACTCTTTTTTTAGCGGGCCATCTTGGTTAAACACCACGCACGACGCCACGGTTTTTTCACCCATGGTGTGGCTGATATCAAAACACTCCATCCGTTTGACCGGGTTTAACCCTAGCGTTTCTTGCAACACCTTGTAGCGGTGCTGGATGGTCATACGATGGTTTATCTWGCTGGTTAACGCTGTACGCGCATTGGTGTTGGCTAGCTTTAAGAAGCGTGCCCGCGCGCCGCGTGGTTTGCTTTGCAGTTGCACACGCCGCCCGGCGATTTCACTCAAGGTATCTGACAACCAGGTAAGATCGTCGCCGATGTCATCAGAAATCAAAATGTGGCTAGGAATGGTGCGCCCTTCTGCTTGGGCCAAATAAAACTGGCTAACAAAGCTAGACACCACTTCGGCAGGTTCCGTCTCCGCCGGCATTTTGGGGAAATAGCTGCGGCTACCTAACACCTTACCTTGGCGTAAAAACAGCACATGAATACAGGCCACACCGTTCTCAAGTCCAAACCCGATCACATCCAGATCTTCGTCGCTATCTTGCGAAACAAACTGCTGCTCTTGCACACGGCGCAAAGCTTGGATTTGATCGCGGTATTCGGCGGCTTTTTCGAATTGAAGCTGCTGACTGGCGGTTTCCATTTTTTCCACCAGCGAATCGATCACTTGGCGATTTTTGCCCTGCAAGAATAAACGGGCAAAATTCACCTGCTCGGCGTACTCCTCATCACTGACCAATCCGGGCACACAAGGCCCCGCACACCGACCAATTTGATACATCAAACAGGGGCGACTGCGGTTGGCGTAAACGGAGTCTTCGCATTGGCGAACGGGGAAAATTTTCTGCAGCAAATGCAGGCTTTGTCTCACTGCGCTCGCATCCGGAAACGGGCCGAAGTATTCGCCCTTTTTCTTTTTCGCACCGCGATGAACCGCCAAGCGAGGATGGGTATGGCCGCTTAGATAAATGTAGGGGTAGGATTTATCATCGCGCAGCAACACGTTGTATTTCGGCAGGTGTTGCTTGATGAGGTTGTGTTCAAGGATCAGCGCTTCGGTTTCCGTGTGAGTGACGGTGACTTCCACATTGGCGATGTTGCGCACCAAGGCTTTGGTTTTTTCGCTGGAAACTTGCACACGAAAGTAGCTGGCAAGACGCTTGCTCAGATCTTTCGCCTTACCCACATAAATGATCTCACCCGAGGCGTCCATCATGCGATAAACGCCCGGTTGGTGAGGCACCGTTTTTAAAAAGCTTTTTGAATCAAATGTGTCTGGCACTACAGAGTCTCGGTATCTAACATCCCGTGACGAATGGCGAGGTGAGTCAACTCCACATCCCCGTTAATGCCTAGCTTGCTAAACAAACGATAGCGGTAACTATTAACGGTTTTGGGGCTTAAACTGAGCTGCTCGGAAATGTCCGTGACTTTTTGCCCTTTGGTGATCATCAGCATGATCTGCAATTCACGCTCAGACAGCTCCTTGAAAGGGTTGTCAGAAGAAGCGGAGAACTGACTAAGCGCCATTTGCTGGGCAATATCCGGGGAAATGTACCGTTGGCCACTATTGACCATGCGGATCGCATTCACCACTTCGTCCGCGCCCGCCCCTTTGGTGAGATAGCCCGCGGCACCCGCTTGCATCACCTTGGTTGGGAATGGGTTCTCGGTATGAATCGTGAGTACGATGATCTTGGCATCCGGCGAGTAGCGAAGCAACTTACGTGTGGCTTCCAAACCCCCGATGCCCGGCATGTTCATGTCCATCAGGACAATATCGGCGTGATTTTGCCGACACCACTTGAGTGCGGCTTCACCGCTGTCGGCTTCCCCTACCACTTTAATTCCACGGACGTCTTCTAATAGACGTCGAATCCCTGTGCGAACCAGCTCGTGATCATCTACAAGGAAAACAGTGATCAATCTTGTATCTCCACTTGGTTTGGTTCGCCAACTTGTTGCTTCACCGCAACGGTTGGACGTGTCTTAACGCATATTACTTGAGTTTTACCACGGATGAAAAGGCAACAACAGGGCCGATGTACCGAATCGCAAATTTTCATACACTAAACTGTCAAAAAACAGTCAACCCGTCTAAATTATGGCCAACACGGCGGCATTTGCAGCAAGTTGCTAGCCATAAATGGAGTAACGTCATGTTGACATGTCAGCATTTTTGAACACATCGCGGCCCTATCCGTGATTACGAGTGGGCTTGACCCCATAGGCTATAGCGCCAAACACAGATACTTCATTTCAAGGTATTCATCCAAGCCCCATTGTGACCCTTCTCGGCCCAAGCCTGATTGTTTCACCCCACCAAAGGGCGCCACCGCGGTTGAAATAAGTCCGGTATTAATTCCCACCATGCCGTACTCCAAGGCTTCTGCGACACGATGCACGCGGCTAATGTCTCGCGCATAAAAATACGACGCCAGACCAAACTCGGTATCGTTCGCCATTGCGATAGCCTCAGCGTCATCATTAAAAGCAAACAAGGGCGCAACCGGACCGAAGGTTTCTTCTTTAGCAATCCGCATCGCCGGTGTGGCATGTTTGATGACCGCAGGCTGAGTAAAGTTTTCCCCTAACTCTGGGCAATCGCCGCCAAGCAGGATCTCGCCACCGTGTTGCTTGGCATCGTCCAAATGTGCTTTCACTTTGTCGATCGCACCACGATTAATCAGCGGGCCAATGTCCACCTTGTCATCGGTGCCAAGACCGACACGTAATTGACTAACCGCTTGTGTGAATTTTTCTGCGAAGGCGTCATAGATACTCGATTGCACATAGATTCGGTTCACACAAACGCACGTTTGTCCCGCATTGCGGTATTTAGCCGCAATGGCACCTTCAACCGCTGCATCGATATCCGCATCATCAAAAACAATAAACGGCGCATTGCCCCCCAACTCCAGTGACAGCTTTTTAATGCTTGGCGCGCATTTTTCCATCAGTTGTGCGCCAATTTCCGTCGAGCCAGTGAATGAGAGCTTACGTACCCGATCATCGCTGCAAAGCGTGTCGGCAATCGGCCCAGCCGTGCCGGTGACAATGCTTAGTACCCCGGCAGGCACACCCGCGCGCAGTGCCAGTTCTCCTAGCGCCAACGCCGACAACGGTGTATCACTGGCCGGCTTCACCACCATCGTACAACCTGCCGCCAGTGCTGCCGCGGCTTTGCGGGTGATCATCGCGGCCGGAAAATTCCAAGGCGTAATCGCTGCCGTTACGCCAATCGGCTGCTTGATCACAGAGATGCGTTTATCGGCCTGCTCGGCAGGAATAGTCGCGCCATATACGCGCTTCGCTTCTTCAGCAAACCACTGCAAAAATGACGCCGCGTATTGGATCTCGCCCGCGGCTTCTTTCAGCGGCTTGCCTTGCTCAGCGGTCATGATCGCCGCTAAGTCGTCTTTGTGTTCCAGCATCAGCTCGTACCAGCGGTACAATACATCGGCACGGGCTTTCGCCGTTAGCGCACGCCACTCGGGCAAAGCCGCATCAGCGGCATCAATTGCTTGTCGTGTTTCCTCGGCGCCCATATTGGGTACGTTTGCCAAACACGTTCCATTGGCAGGATTGGTCACCGGGCGTGTTTTTTGGTTGTGGGCATCTTTCCATTGACCGTTAATCAGTGCTTGTGTCTTAAGCAGCGTCATGTCCTGCAATTGCATAATGGCTCCTTTTTTGTTCAAAGGCGTTGCGCGTTCACCCAAATCATACTGGCACCTTGCCAGCTCACGAATAGCACGGCAAGATATTCGCTGAGATCAACGACTATAAGCCAGTAAATGCACAATGTCTGCTCAAGTAGACAGCAAATAACCACAACGGCTTATAGATACCGGCGCAAACACAGCTGGCCCTTCRACAGAAAAAGGATGCTCTATGCGTATTTTTAGCCAGTTCGATAGCGGGAATATCCGCGTTCTGAATGACGACGACATCAACAATATCCAGCTTGCCATTCACCAAGACAATCAGTCTGAGTTTTATCAGTGGTTCCACTTTCGCCTTGAAGCTGAGGTCAATCAGGCCCATACGCTCCATATTCAGCAGCTTGCAGGCTCTGCCTACCCTGAAGGCTGGAAAGATTACCAAGCGGTTGCCTCATACGACCGTGATACCTGGTTCCGTGTTCCTACTGAATTCGACGGCGATACCTTGACCATAAAGGTGACGCCGCAACACGGCTCGATGTACTTTGCGTATTTCGCACCGTATAGCTATGAGCGCCACTTGGATTTGATTCATCAAGCGCAAACCTACCCACAGTGCCAATTAGAAACGCTTGGCCAAACCCTAGATGGCCGCGATATTAGCCTCTTGAAAATTCGCGCTGATTTAGGGGAATCCGCCCAACCGAAAACGCCCATTTGGCTGATTGCCCGCCAGCACCCCGGCGAGACCATGGCGGAATGGTTTATGGAAGGTTTGCTCGACCGCTTGCTTGACGACACGGACACCACCGCCCGTGCGCTGTTGGAAAAAGCAGACTTTTACATCGTGCCCAATATGAATCCCGACGGCAGCGTACGCGGCCACTTGCGCACCAATGCCGTCGGTGCCAACTTAAACCGCGAATGGGAAACGCCAAGCCTTGAGCGCAGCCCTGAGGTATATCATGTTCGTGCCCGTATGGAGCAAACTGGGGTGAAAATGTGCCTCGATATTCACGGCGATGAGGCGATACCGTACAACTTTGTAGCCGGTTGCGAGGGGATCCCATCTTACGATGAACGTATGGCCGATCTTGAAAACCGCTTCAAACGTGCGCTGCTTACCGTGACGCCGGAGTTTCAAGACGAGCATGGCTATGAAAAAGACGCGCCCGGTAAAGCCAATTTAACCGTAGGATCGAACTGGATTGGCGAGCGCTTTAAATGTTTGTCATACACGGTTGAAATGCCGTTTAAAGATCACAACGACCAACCGGATCCAGACTTTGGCTGGTCACCTGCGCGCAGCCAAGCCTTTGGTCGCGATATGCTCAGCGCCATCCTCGCGGTAGTGGATACACTGTAACGCACCCAATATGCGCGAGACTCAAAAGCCGATGCCGCGTCATCGGCTTTTTCTATGTCTGTCATAGATTATTTCTGTTTTCGCTCGTCGGCAAAGGCTCGTAAACTAGCCACAAATCATTCGACGAGGAACAATAATGACAACCCTAACCTCACGTTGCCCTCACTGCCAAGCAATGAACCGCATTCCGAGCGAACGCGTGAACGACGCGCCCAAGTGTGGCAAGTGTCAATCAGCGCTATTGGAAGGAAAACCCATTGAAGGCACCAGCGATAACTTTGCTGCCTTACTTAATAGCGACAAGCCAGTGGTAGTGGATTTTTGGGCCCCTTGGTGCGGACCATGCCAAAGTTTTGCACCTGCCTTTGAGGCCATCGCCGAACAGGAAGAAGGCCGTGCACTGTTTGTGAAAATTGATACTGAAGCACAACACGCGCTGGCGGCACAATATCGTATTCGCAGCATTCCGACGCTAATGGTGTTTAAAAACGGCGAGCGCGTTGACATGATGAACGGCGCCCTGCCTCAAAATGCCTTTAGCGACTGGCTAAGCCAGCACCTTAGCTAATCGCTATTCGCTAACCATTCTTTCATAATGATCACGCGGCGCTACACTTTTAGCGCCGCGCCTTGTTTGACCGCGCGGATCGCCACATTGGTATTGATGTCTTTGACCATCGCCAAGGTCTGTAACTGGCGCATAAAAGCTTCATAGTGCGGTAAATCGCGCGTCACCACTTCTAGTAAATAGTCATAGGTGCCAGAAATGACGTGACCGTTGATCACTTCATCCATTTCCACCAGCGCGTTTTCAAAGGTGACAATCGCCTCTTCTCGGTGATTACTCAAACTCACGTTAACGAAAAAGGTCATGTTTAGCCCAATCCGCTGGCGATTTAGGGTGACCTGATAGGACGCTATCACCCCATCGGCTTCCAGCTTTTTGATTCGTCTTGCACACGGTGAAAACGACAGCCCAACCGCATCAGCGATTTCCGCGGTGGTACGCCGCGCATCGTCTTGCAACAGCGCCAGAATGGCTTTGTCTTTACTGTCCAAATCGCTTCCTTAGTGATTTTCAACAACAAAAGGATAGTTAAAGATGATAGACGCTAACATGATGGCAAATCACTCTTTAATTTGCCACCAATCCCTCCTTTGACGCTGCCACACTAACTCTATTGTTGAACAAGGAAGTGACCAACCATGCCTGCCACCTCTCAACGTGTATTAGGCCTTGCCGCCATGCTTGTCACCGTGACCATTTGGGCGAGCCTGTTTATCTCATTGCGTCAGGCCAGCCAATCGGTGTTAACCAGTGGCGATGTTGCCCTACTGCGCTTTTTGCCCGCCGCACTCCTATTTGGTTGGCTGAGCCGTCATCGGGTCCGTCATATTGTCTCCGTGCCCAAACGTTATCTGTTTGCGATTGCCTTCGGTGCCGGTTTACCGTTTTATCTGCTCGCTGCCACCGGTATGCAGTTAGCCCCTGTTGCCGATGGCGCCTCGTTAATTCCTGGGATCTTGCCACTGTTTGTCTCTACCATCGCTTGGGGCGTTTATGGTGAATCGCTCTCGGTGGGACGGCGATTAGGGATTGGGCTTATCGTGATCGGTATCGGTGCATTTTTGTGGCATTCGCTGTTCTTCTCACCGTGGAGCGTCACCCAAGGCCATTTGATTTTGCTTGCGGCCAGTATCAGCTGGGCGTGGTTTACCATTGGCGTACGTGTGACAGGATTGAATGCCGCAGAAGCCGGCGCGGTACTCGCGATTTCGGCCGTCTTGTTGCTGCCTGTGGGCGCGATGAGCGGGCTGATCTCGTTTAACTTGCTCCAAGCGCCTTTGGGCGAGCTGGGCTACCATGTGCTGGCGCAAGGCTTGGGCGTGGGGATCATTGCCAATTACAGCTATGCATTTGCGATTCGTCGCTTAGGTGCAGAAATGAGTGCCGCAATAGGCGCATTCACGCCTGTGGTGGCGGCGCTGATCGCCATTCCTGTGTTCTCAGAAACCGTCAGTCTGCTCACCGTAGTGGCGATGGCGTTGATTGTATTCGGTGCGGTGCTCGCTAGTGAGGGGATAAAGTGGCGACGCACACAAACAAAAAGCGGCCCGCAGGCCGCTTAATCTGTGATTCGGCGTAAACGCTATCCGGTTAGAGGTAGTCACCACGACGCAAGGCATCGATACGTTTTTCTAGCGGTGGGTGAGTCATAAACAACTCACTCAGCGTTTTCTTACCGTTGATGCCAAATGCCATCATTGAGCCTTCCAGTTTCGGCTCGTGACTGACTTTTAAACGCTCCAGCGCCGCAATCATTTTCTGTTTGCCTACCAGCTGCGCTGAGCCTGCATCGGCGCGGAATTCGCGATGACGGCTAAACCACATGGTGAGAATGCTAGCCAGGATACCAAACACGATTTCTAGCACTGACGACACCAGGAAGTACATCATCCAGTTGCCGCCGCCTTCGCCTTCTTCGTCGTTGTTCATACCACTGACCGCGCCAGCAATGACACGAGAGATAAAGATCACGAAGGTGTTCACTACCCCTTGCATCAAGGTCATGGTGACCATGTCGCCGTTGGCAATGTGACTGACTTCGTGCGCCAGTACCGCTTCCGCTTCATCACGGGTCATGTTTTGTAGTAACCCCGTTGATACCGCGACCACAGAGTCGTCACGTTTTGCCCCGGTGGCAAACGCGTTGATGTCAGGCGAGTTATAGATCGCCACCGTTGGCATGCCAATGCCAGCACGCTGAGCCTGTTGACTGACCGTGTTCATCAACCAGTGCTCGGTTTCGTTACGTGGATGCTCAATCACTTGCGCCCCTACAGAGCGAAGTGCCATGGATTTTGACATCAGCAACGAAATAATTGAGCCGCCAAAACCGAATACAGCCGCCAATACCAGCAACCCAGACAAGCTGCCCGGCTGCATGCCTGTGACCGCGTAGATGATGTTCAGCACAATGCTGAATACGATCAGTACCGCGAGGTTGGTAGCAAGAAATAATCCTATGCGTTTCATCGTGTGTCTCCGTCGCTTAAACCCAGTGTTTAGCGCTTACTTGTTGTAATGGTAAAAATAGTATGGGCATTCAAGATAAAAACAATCCTTTGATGCAATTTGTTACGAATAAAATGATTGAATACGCTCATCGATACAGATAGCAGCACCACTCCGCTGACCRGTTAGTGTGGCACGTTATTCCCATCTGATATAGATAAAATGTGAGCTAGGCCGATTGAGAAATTTTTAAAACAAATTCAGCAACTTAAAAACAAACTTAACACATAGAGCCAGCATTTTAGACAAATCCAAGCTACTATAGACTTTAGTCGAGTTGTAATTGCGTTAAGAGGGCGCTAATTTGGCTGCAGCTGTTTAAAACCAGATAACATTTTCTCACTCATTGTTTACATCGCGATGAAGCGTTAATGAGACGAGACAAAGTGTGAAGCCCTGATCAAGAGCCGCGTCAAAACAACGCGTTATCAATGGAGTGAAACCATGGCAGAAAAAGAAAACTACCGTGTCGCCATCGACATCTTGTGCTGTCATCTCGGCATGAGCTTCGACGAAGCCTGCTCAGAACTTGGGTTAGCATCGGATGACGCCAGTGCAGCGCGACAAATTGCAGAAGTCCAGCAAGGTCTAATGGGATTACTGGACGATCAAAAATAAGCGGTCGTTGTCAGTCATTCCTGTTACAAGCCCGCCTCTACATTAGCAAAAAGCCAGTTTTCACTGGCTTTTTTTGTGTCCGGCATGACTCAATGCGCCCACCGTTTAAGGCGCTAAAAGCGCACGGATATCCAGCGTTGACGCCCGTTGTGCTAGCGACGCATCAGCAGCAAATGGCAAGTGCCCCAGACAAGGCGCATCTAAATGCGCAGCAAGATAGCGCACCATTTCATCACTGTGCTGCGCCTTGGGATCAACAGCATTTGCCACCCATCCGGCTAACCTAAGCCCACGTGCGCGAATGGCCTCTGCGGTGAGTAAAGCATGGTTTAAACAGCCAAGTTTAATCCCCACCACCATGATCACTGGCAGTTGGTGGGTAACCACCCAATCGGCTAGTGTTTCCGTCTCACTCAGTGGCACTTGCCAGCCTCCAGCCCCTTCTACCAATACCGGGCTGGCCTGCCGTTTTAAATGCGCGAGCCCATCGCTTAACATCTGGGTATCGATGGGCTTGTTGGCTAACACGGCCGCCCAATGCGGCGAGCACGGCGTTTCTAACAACACTGGATTGATAGCGGCATACGGCAATGCGATCGCACTGGCGTGCTGCAAAGTGACAGCGTCACTATTCAGTTGGTAATCAGGCGCTAAATCGGCACCAGCGGCGACAGGCTTGTAGCCCACCGCTTGATAACCTTGTTTGATAAAAGCGTGCAACAGCGCCGCCGTGGTATAGGTTTTCCCCACTTCGGTGTCGGTGCCGGTAATAAAGTAACTGTCATGCATGGTGGTTAATCACTATGTAGCCAATTTGATAGGTCGCCGGCAAGGTGTTGGCGGCGAGTGCAAAACGCTGATACGCCTTTTCTACCGCGCTAAACTGCGCTCTTGTCGCCAGCCCTTGTTGCCCCGCCACTTGCGGGCGATATGTCGCGCCAATGCCTTTTAAGCTTTTCATCACCGTATGGGCATTGGCAAACGTCAGCTGTTCGCTTTCTTGCAACACGGTCGCGTTCATCAGCCCGGCGCGTTGGGTCGCCTGTTGTAACTCTGAGAAGGAGATAAAGCGGTTCACTCGTGACTTACCGCATGCTTGTTGCCATGCGCTGTCGAGTTCACACAGTGATCCGGTCAGCAAAGTCGAAACAAGGATTTTCCCGCCGGGTTTGACGACCCGACGCAGCTCCGCCAATGGCACATGCAAATCGTCACACCATTGCAATGCTAACGAGCTAAATGCCAGATCGACACTATTATCAGCCAGCGGCAAATGCTCCGCATCAGCTTGTACGCCTAGCATGGCATCACCACAACGCGCTTTTGCCGTCGCAAGCATGGGGGCGCTGAGATCCAGTCCAATCACTGTTTTAGCGTGAGTCATCCACTGCTGGGTGAAATAGCCGGTGCCACAACCGACATCTAAGACGGTGTTGAGATGGACAGCTTTTTGCTCTGACTCAGCCAATGCCATTAACCGATGGCCGACACGGCGCTGCAGCGTCGCACTGTCATCATAATGGGGCGCGGCGCGGCCAAACGCTCTGGCAATCGCTTGTTTATCGGCGACGGTCATGGCGTCACCTCGCACGCTTTGTCGCTTGCTAATACCGGCTTCAGCGCCTCAATCAGTGCGGTGATATCTGTTTTTTGATGCTGCGCGGACAGGCTGATCCGCAGACGTGCAGTGTTGGCAGGTACAGTCGGTGGCCGAATCGCCCCGATCCGAATATGCGCCTTCATCAAGGCGTGATTCACCTGCTGTAATGCTTCCAAATCGCCGATAATCAGCGGCTTGATAGGGCTAGGCGTCGCGAGCAATTGCGGGAAGGGCTGCCTATTACCAACGTGCGGTTCGAAAGCAGACGTCGTCTCTAACCAGTCGTGGAGGCCTTGCGCTAGCTGTTCAGCATGGGCGCTGAGTGTTTCTCGCCGCCAGTGCTCTGTTCGTGCCAGCCTAATCGCATCCTCGATGAGTGCCGCTTGCGCAGGTGGCATAGCCGTCGAGTACACATAATGGCGCGCGAACTGGCGTAAATAGTCAATAATGGTGGGAGAAGCCAGCACTGCCGCCCCAGCGACGCCCAGGGCTTTTCCAAACGTCACGATTAAAATATCTGGCCGCGCGCCACGACTGATACTGCCCTCGCCTTCTTGCCCCAACACACCAATCCCATGCGCATCATCCAGTGCCCAGAGCGCGCTTGATTGGTTGGCAATCGCGGCAAGGCTTTCGGTTGGCGACACATCACCATCCATGCTAAATACCCCTTCTGAGACAATCAGCGATTCGGACGGTTGGGTTTGTTTCGCGAGCAGTTGGCGAAGGTGTGCCATATCGTTATGACGAAAACGGCGCTGTGTGGCAGGGCTCAATAAGCCAGCCTCAATCAAGGAGGCATGGTTGAGTTTGTCTTGAAACAAGACATCGTCTTTACCTAACAGCGTAAAGAGCAAGGCTTGGTTGGCGGCAAAACCACTGTTAAACAGTATCGCTTGCGGATAACCGAGCCAGTCACACAAGTGATCACAAAGGGATTGATGCGCCGCGGTAAAACCAGATACCACCGGCGAGGCCGTTGCACCCACGCCCCAGCGTTCAAGATGCTGCTGCGCCTTTTTGACCAGCCGCGGGTCTTGCGCAAGGCCTAAGTAATCATTACCCGCAAAGTTGCGCCATGACTCGGCGACGGCATTGTCACCACTTTGCCGCCATAAGCCTTGTTGCTGGCGTGCGGCCAGCTCGCCTTGGTAACGACGGGTCAGCGCTGATGTTGTGTCAGTCATGGGGACTTAGATACTGGCGTCGTAGAACAAATCGCCCTCTTGCGGGCGCGCTGCCACTCGCTCGGCCACTTGCTCAAGTAAGTCGTGCTCAGTGACTTGATCGGGTTTTTGGCTGACCGCTTCGCGATTAATACCCAGCTTTTTAAATAGCTGCATATCCGCATCTTCGTCAGGGTTTGGTGTGGTCAACAGCTTGCAGCCGTAGAAGATCGAGTTCGCGCCAGCCATAAAGCACAAGGTTTGCATTTGCTCATTCATGTCTTCGCGGCCGGCAGACAGCCGCACTGCCGATTTGGGCATCATGATCCGCGCCACCGCGATAATGCGGACAAAATCGAACGGGTCGACGTCATCGACGTTCTCAAGCGGTGTGCCTTTCACTTTGACCAGCATGTTGATCGGCACGCTTTCTGGGTGAGCCGGCATGTTGGCGAGTTCAACCAGCAAACCCGCGCGATCGCGAGCACTTTCGCCCAGCCCAATAATGCCGCCGGAACACACCTTCATTCCCGCGTCTCGCACATTAGATAAGGTATCGAGGCGTTCTTGATACGTCCGCGTGGTAATAATATTGCCGTAAAACTCAGGTGAGGTATCGAGATTGTGGTTGTAATAATCCAAACCCGCCTCGGACAAGGTCTTGGCTTGCTCTGCATCCAACATGCCCAGTGTCATGCAGGTTTCCAACCCTAATCCTTTCACGCCTTGGATCATATCGAGCAAATACGGCATATCGCGTTGCTTGGGGTTTTTCCACGCCGCACCCATGCAAAAGCGCGTCGCGCCTGAGGCTTTGGCTTTCTCCGCCGCTTCGAGCACGCGTTCCACTTCCATTAAGCGCTCTTTCTCAACATCGGTGCGATACCGCGCACTTTGCGGACAATATTTGCAATCTTCTGGACAAGCGCCGGTTTTGATCGATAACAGTGTGCTGACTTGCACTTGGTTGGCAGGATGGTATTCACGATGCACTTGCTGCGCTTCAAACAGCAAATCCATAAAGGGTTTATCGAACAATGCTTGCACTTCCTGTGCGGTCCAGTTGTGTCTTATTTCCACGCGGTTTTCCCCGTTGTTGTCGTTTTAATGCTTGGCTAGTCTACCCACAGACGTTAACCTGTCAACACAACAAAATCACACCGGTTTACATCTGGTTAATTTATGAGCATAAACACCCATTTTGACCGCGAGCATATCTGGCACCCCTACACCTCAACGCTCGACCCTTTGCCTTGCTTACCTGTCTCACACGCAAGCGGCGCCGAGCTACACCTTGAAGATGGCACTGTTCTGATTGATGGTATGTCATCGTGGTGGGCAGCCATTCACGGCTACAACCACCCTGCTTTGAACGCCGCAGCGCATCAGCAAATTGATAAGATGTCGCATGTGATGTTTGGCGGTCTCACCCACCAGCCCGCGGTATCGCTTTGCGAGCGCTTGGTCGCGCATTCACCCGACCCGCTCACGCAAGTGTTTTTGGCCGATTCAGGCTCTGTATCAGTAGAAGTGGCGCTTAAAATGGCGATGCAATATTGGCAGGGACGCGGCGAGTCACGCGCACAGTTTTTGACCTTGCGTCATGGCTATCATGGCGACACGTTCGCCGCCATGTCGGTGACGGACCCTGATAATTCGATGCACAAACTCTACAAAGGGTTTCTGCCTCAGCATCATTTTGTGCCTTCCCCACAAAGCCGTTTTGACGGTGAGTGGGATCCTAGCGACATACAGCCTATGCGCGACGCACTCACCGCCCATCATGGACAACTCGCTGCCGTGATCTTAGAGCCCATCGTGCAAGGCGCAGGCGGTATGCGCTTTTATCATCCCGAATACCTGCGTCAAGTGCGCGCTCTGTGCGATGAATTTGATGTACTGCTGATTGTGGATGAAATCGCGACTGGCTTTGGCCGAACAGGAAAACTATTTGCGTGTGATCACGCGGGGATCAGCCCAGATATACTGTGTGTCGGTAAAGCACTGACCGGCGGCTACATGACCTTGGCCGCCACGCTAACCACCCGTCATGTGGCCGATACCGTCTGCAGCGGTGATGCAGGCTGTTTTATGCACGGTCCTACCTTTATGGGCAACCCTCTCGCCTGCGCCGTGGCCTGCGCCAGCATTGATACCTTGCTGGAAAGTGACTGGCCGCAGACCGTCGCGCACATCGAGAAGCAGCTAAAAACCGGCTTAGCGCCTGCTCGCGCATTGGAATGTGTGGCGGACGTGCGTGTGCTTGGCGCAATTGGCGTGATAGAGTTGACCGACCCGGTGAATCTGGCCGATATTCAGCCTTTAATGACCGCCCAAGGCATTTGGGTCCGCCCCTTCGGCAAACTGGTGTATGTGATGCCACCCTATTGCATCCGCGACGACCAACTCCACCAACTCACTCAAGGCATGATCACCGCAATTAAGCAGTTTTTTGGTGAGTAGACAAGGCGTCAGTCACGCTCGATGCCAAATTTGCCCCCAGTGTCCGATGGCGCCGTGCAACGGGCGCGCAGCCCACATTATGATAATTATTGGCATCATGCTGGCGCTTATGCCGACCTACGCGCTATTTAGAATTTTTGAATACAGAGCGCTTCGCTTACGGAATACAGAAGAGAACAAATCGCGCTCGTATCAGCTCTTTCCGTATTCCGTATTCCGTATTCCGTATTCCGTATTCCGTATTCCGTATTCCGTATTCCGTATTCCGTATTCCGTATTCCGTATTCCGTCAAATTGTGTCATTAACGGCGATGGCGCTAGCGATGGTTTTCACCCTTTTCGAACCGTGTATTTGTCATGATGCCTCACTCGGGGTACTGGCGACGTTAACTTTCGGGGCCGCAAACCCGCGAAAGATATTATGAACAGAAAGCAGCGCGCACACACCCACTACCACACCAAGGTGCCATGCTTCGCTAACGCCCAAGCTCAATAGCGCCATACTCATCAACGCAGAAATGATCATCTGTCCACCACCGGAGAGCGCAGCGACGGTGCCAGCTTGGTTAGAGTAAGGTTGCATCACCTGCGACTGGGCGCACGGCAGCGCAATCCCGTTACCAAACACCATAAAGAACTGCCCTATCATCAGCAATAAAGGATCCATCGGAGTGAACCATAACCAGACCGCAGAGATGAGCTGCATCACGGGTGCCATCAACAGCATACGCTTGGTACCCAAACGCGGCCGAATGCGCGAAACCAGCGCACTACCCAGCAATAAGCCACATGTCGGAATAAGCGCCCACAGCGCATATTGATCCGAGGTCATACCGATGCGCTCTTGCATTAAAAATGGCATCAGCGACACCGTGGTGATCACCAAGGTAAAATTCACCCAGCTAATACTGGCGAAATAAAGAAAATACGGTGTTTTTAGCAATGCGCCATAGCGACCGAGGATCACCTTCACATTAGGCAACGGCGAACGAGCGAGCATGCTTTCCTTGAACTGGAAAAACAGCACGCACCACACCAAGCTGGTGTACACCATCAGCAAAATAAAGATCGCCAGCCAGCCTAAGTTATGGTTAACAAAGCCACCAATCACAGGAGCCATAATAGGCGTAAATGAGGCGACCATGATCAGATATGACATGGCTTGAGGAAGCTGATCCCCCGAATACGAGTCACGGGTAARGGCACGTGAGAGCACCGCACAGCAACCGGTGCCCATGCCTTGAATGCAGCGGCCAATCACCAAACCGGTGAAACTAGCACTAAAGCTCACCATCACGGTTAAGCCGATTAAAGAAAGTAACACGCCGGCTAATAACACCCGGCGGCGGCCAAGCGCATCCGAGATAGGTCCATAGATAAACTGTGATGGCCCAAAACCGAGTAGATAAGCAGAGATCAGCAGTTGGACATCATCCATACTGAGGTTAAAGTCTCGGGCTATCCACGGCAAAGACGGGAACACCAATCCCATACTGAACTGTCCAATGCTGACCGTTAAGCATGCCAGCAATACGGGCGACCAATTAAATGGACGAGTAGCCGATTGCATCCAATTTCCTGTGCATTTGCGTCGAGAGAAGAAAGGTAAGTGTCAAGCAAGCACGCGGCATAAATCACACTTTGATTGGCATAGTAACGCAATAAGCAACTGAGTGGTAACAAAAATTTAAAATTCGCTCACGTTAGGTTGGATGGAGGAAAGCGCGGCTAATGACGAAGATCGCACGTCAGCAAGATTGGCAACATGGCGCAAATTAAAGACATGAGATGGAACCCAAAAGCCCGATACGGTCTCACGAATCGGGCATCTTAACTATTAAGCGCGACGCGCATTTAAAAAGCGGGTTCAATCGTGCCTTTAAACGTCTTTTCAAGGAAGTCTCGGGTTTGTTGGGACTGAAATAGCGCCACCAAACGTTGTAGGTCGGGGTTGTCTTTATCTTCTTCGCGGGCGGCCACAACCATCACCGCTAAGGGAGCATCTTTCGACTCCAAGAAAATACCTTGTTCACTCGGGCTTAATCCCGATGACATCACATAGTTCATGGTGATCGCCGCCGCATCGACATCCTGTAAGCTGCGTGGCAGTTGTGCCGCCTCAACCTCAACAAATTCGAGTTGTTTAGGATTGGCGATGATATCTTGCAAGGTAGCTTTAAAGCCGACACTGTCGGCTAAGGTAATTAACCCCGCCTCTTGCAGCAATAACAATGCGCGCCCAGCGTTGGTAGGATCGTTGGGGATCGCAATTTGTGCGCCATTCGGCAGCGCATCAACATGCTCAACGCGATCAGAGTAGATCCCCATCCGCATCAAAATGGAACGTCCCATCGATACCAACTGGCTACCGTTGTTTTGGTTGTAGTTATCCAAAAACGGCTGATGTTGGTAACTGTTGAGATCTAAGCTACCATCCGCCAAGCCAGCATTGGGGGAAATATAGTCAGAAAATTCGACCACCTCGACCGCAATGCCCTCGGCTTTTGCTTGCTTGGCAACCGCTTCAACGACTTGGGCATGCGGCCCCACTGTGGCGCCAACTTTGATCACCTTATCCTTTGGTTCTGAGCAGCCAATCAGCGTAAGCGTCAGTCCGAGAGTGAGAATAAAAGAAGCACGTAGAGATTTCATCAATCGGTAATCCTTTCCGAAAAGCCATTTAGACATCTATACTGCCAAATAAGAAAAAGATGTCAATCATTGTTTATGCGATTCTCTGGAAGCTTGATCGCTTGTCGCTAAGGGCGCGTATTAGTCAGCATGTTCAATTAATTATCAGGAGGCGCGGATATGACCAAGCTGTTTCCTTTGCCCCTCTTTTTGTTACCGGGTGGCAGAGCAAAACTACGTATTTTTGAACCCCGCTATTTACGGTTGGTGCGCGAATGTACCGCCAACGGAGAAGGGTTTGTCCTTGCAATGATGCAAGGTCAGCGGCTTTATAAATACGGTACTTTGGTCGATATCGTTGATTTCGAGACGCTTCCCGATGGATTGCTGGGCATAACCATTGCGGGCCGACAACGGGTGGAAATTATGTCAACCGAACAAGCGCCCGACAAATTGTGGTTGGGTGATATACGTACCCTGCATGATTGGCCACACGATGATTATGTCGATAATACGGACGATGAGGTGCAAGCGCGCATTGCCACCAGTCTCAAGCATGTATTTGCTGCTCACCCTGATCATGCCGAGCAGTATGAACAGCCTCATTTCGAGGATGTCACCTGGGCGTGTCAGCGTTGGTTAGAGATTCTGCCCCTCACGAGTGCGCAGAAACAATGGTTTATCGCACAAGACTCCGCCGATGAGGCCAAGCAATTCATTCACCAACTGCTTGAAGAACACGTCGAGTGATCCAAATGATTTGTGGTGCGTATTGGAGTGTCAGATGGACGGCACTGACAGATAGGACTCAACTATGACTGCGCCTCAAACCATGTATACTGAAGCTTCAACCTCGAGACGGAATACACGTACCACAATGACTGACGTGACGAAGGAAGAGTTGGCGGAGCTATTATTACGCGTTGCGGAACAGCGAGATCGTGTCGCTTTTGAGCGTTTGTTTCGCTTTTTTGGCCCGAAGATCCGATCTTATGGGACCAAACATCTGCGCGCAGACGGACAGGCAATGGAGCTTGTCCAAGAGACCATGTTGGTAGTGTGGCGAAAAGCCCATCTTTACAACGCCGAGAAAGGGGCGGCAACGACCTGGGTGTTTACCATCATGCGTAACATTAGTTTCGATATGCTCCGCAAGGTGCAATCGAACCGCGAAGACAATTTTAGCGACGAGATTTGGCCGATACTGGAATCCGGTCAACAAGACAATGAAACCGACTCAGGTGCTCAGCACATGATGGATCAGGAATTATTATCCTTCATTGATGAATTACCTGAAGTACAACAACAGGTGGTGCGTGGTGTGTACTTAAAGCAACTCACCCACCAAGAGCTATCGGACCAACTTAATGTTCCATTAGGGACCGTGAAGTCGCGTTTGCGACTCGGGCTCGAGAAGCTGCGCAATCATCTGGAGGTCAACAATGATTAAATATCATCCTTCTTCCGAACTGCTGGATGCCTTTGCAGCCGGCCAATTACCGACATCCATGGCGATTGCTCTCTCTGCACACGTTGAATTATGTCAACAATGCCGTGAGCATGTGAGTGCGAAAGAAGAAGCGCTAGCATTAGCTGCGTTTGAAGAGGCTGAGACCGAGCACGAGTTCGCGGCAAGCACTCTGCTTTGGGACGATGATCTAGAAGCGGACATGATGAGTGCGATTTTCGACGCACCTGAACAAGACGAGGCATCACGCATTCAAGTCGCTCGCTCTAACGAGATTAGGGTTGGAGACAAAACCTACACACTACCACGCGCACTGCAGCGTTTTAGTGATTCGAATTGGTTATCATTCGGCAAGGTGCAACGCGCAAGGCTGAATCTTGAAGAAGGCGCCACACGTGCGAGCTTCTTACATATCGACGAAGGCGGCTCGGTTCCAGCCCATACACACAAAGGCTATGAGCTGACGCTGTTACTCGATGGCACCTTTGAAGATGAAAGCGGGCAATACTCGCCGGGTGACTTTATTTTGTTGGATAGTCGACATCATCACACCCCCTCCACCAAAGACGGGTGCCTGTGCTACACGGTCGCGAATGCGCCACTGCACTTTACTAAGGGTGTGAGTAAGCTACTTAATACCGTGGGTCATGCGATTTACTAAAAATCCTTGTGCTAGTTGTTATCCTATCTTTGGCGGCGAAAGCCGCCTTTTTTTATGCTGTTCAAGACAATAAATGCGTACAAATGCTCGGCGCATTAAAACGATTTCCTCACATCTAGCGCCGTGATAACAGAATAATTACACTAAAGAAACTTTCATTTAATGCCAACTGACTGACAGAATCCCACCTAACTAGTGCAAAGTATCAATTTTCACTTTACATAGGGTGAATCAAACTGGTTTAATTCCCCACTTCTAACGATTCATTAACAGCCATTGATAAAAAACACAGTGAAGTGAGACACACATGAGTCAAACACAACTCGCCAGTATCAGCCGAGGTCACTCGTTGGTACTTCAAATCGTTATAGGTATTCTTGCCGGGGGCGTACTCGCCTATCTGTCGCCTGAGTTGGCGAGCACAGCAGGTTTACTTGGTAAGCTTTTTGTTAGCGCACTGAAAGCAGTTGCACCCATTTTGGTCTTCGTTTTGGTTGCTGCCTCTATCGCTAACCAAAAGAAAGGTCAGCGCGCCAATATGCGCCCTATTATTTTCCTCTACCTGCTCGGCACGCTGGCGGCATCCTTGACCGCGGTTACCATGAGCTTTTTGTTTCCGACGACCTTACAGTTTGCCGCAACCGATGCAGCTGTCGCGCCACCGGAAGGCATTACCCAAGTATTAAACACCTTGCTGTTTAATATTGTCGATAACCCAGTCAACGCTCTGATGTCCGGCAACTATATCGGTATTCTCGCGTGGGCGATTGGTTTGGGCATTGCCTTACACCATGCATCAAGCGAGACCAAACGCGTCTTCTCTGACGTGTCTGAAGGCGTGTCTATGATTGTGCGCTTCGTGATCCGTTTTGCGCCCATCGGTATTTTTGGCCTTGTCGCCAACACCTTGGCACAAAGTGGTTTTGATGCGCTGCTTGGCTACATTCATTTGCTTGGTGTGCTCCTTGGCAGTATGGCAACGATTGCGTTGATCGTTAATCCACTGATCGTGTTTTATAAAACGCGCCAAAATCCGTATCCACTGGTTTTCCGCTGCCTGCGTGAAAGTGGCCTTACCGCCTTCTTTACCCGCAGCTCAGCCGCGAATATCCCTGTGAATATGCAGCTGTGCCGTAAGCTCAAGCTTGATGAAGATACTTACTCTGTCTCGATTCCACTCGGGGCAACGATCAACATGGGTGGCGCGGCAATCACCATCACGGTTCTTACACTCGCCGCGGTACATACCTTAGGGATTGAAGTGGATATTGCCACTGCAATTCTGCTTAGCATTGTTGCCGCAGTGTCTGCGTGCGGTGCATCAGGCGTTGCTGGCGGCTCACTCTTGCTGATCCCACTGGCGTGTAACTTGTTTGGTATCCCACACGAAATTGCCATGGAAGTGGTCGGTGTTGGCTTTACCATTGGTGTGTTGCAAGATTCAGCAGAAACGGGGCTTAACAGCTCAACAGACGTAGTCTTTACCGCCGCAGCCTGTATGGGTGAAGAGCGTAAAAACGGATAAGCCGATAAAGGGCGTTTTATCGGCAAAAGGCGGATAGCGCTCCCATTCAGGTTTGATACAAAAAAGCAGGTGCTTGGCACCTGCTTTTTTCGTTTATGCGCTCGTTACTAGCCTTCCAGTACCTTCATGAGTAGTTTGCCGTCGTACATGGCTTGTTTCACCATCGCAGCGCCCGGCATGGTCGCTTGCGTGTAGAAATAACTTTCTTCTAGCACTAAGTTTTGGCTGTATAAAGGGATGGTTTGCGTCTTTAAGCATTCCATGATTGCTGGATAGAGCACCGATTTCGCCCGGTTAAACTCGCCGCCAAATAATATTTTTTCCGGATTAAATAAATTCACCACGATGGCGATCGCCGTTCCTAGGTGATGGCCAAGCTCTGTAATCACGCGTTGCGCCAACGCATCACCGGCGACGGCGGCATCACAAATCGCGTCAATGGTGAGGGTTTTACCGCGCAATTGACTAGGGTGCCCCTCTGCGAGCAAGGTTTCTACCTGCTCAATGACCGCGGCTAAACTTGCCACGGTTTCTAAGCAGCCATAATTGCCACAAAAGCATCGCTTACCAAATGGCTTCACTTGAATATGACCCAGCTCACCCACATTCCCCACGCGCCCTTGGAGTACTTTTCCTTCTAGGATAATCCCAGCCCCAACGCCATTGTGAACGGCAATCAGCACCGCGCTATCTGATTCTTTCGCGTTACCAAATAACTTTTCAGCCAGCGCCCACGAGCGGGTATCATTACCCACAAAAACCGGTAATCCTGTTTCTCGATGCAGGACGGGTCCCAATGGCATATGGCTAACCTCAAAGTGCGGCATTTGAATGACCGTTCCTTGCGCACTATTCACTAAGCCTGGCAACGACACCGCGATGCTTGTCACGCGATCCACCACGTCATGATGACGCGAAAAGAAGGCTTTAACGTACTCGACAACGGTCGCTAGCAAGGCCTCTTGAGGCATCACCGCCAACTCATGGCGTTCTTGTACCAGAATGTCACTGCTTAACGAGTGCAAAGCCATCGTGAGGTAACCGCGCCCTAAACGCATCGATAAGAATTGCCACCCGTCATTGTCCAGCATCAACCCAACGGCGGGTCGACCACGCATACTGGTTTCTTGAATTTGTGTTTCTTTGACAAGGTGTGCGTCCATTAGCTCACGGACAATTTTAGTAATACTGGCAGGTGCCAGCTGGCTGCGTTTGGAAAGCTCGATGCGCGAGATAGGCCCAAAGCGGTCGATCAAGTTGTAAACTGTGCCGGCATTTTTGCGCTTGATATGATCAATATGCCCCGGCTGCCCAATAATCATGCCCTGTCCTATTACTGCTGGGATCTGGCGATCCTATTCATGATGATGCGTATAATTGAATTTTTTTACTTTGCGAACTAATTGTGAAGCACAATAAGGTCGCCGCGTGATATCTATCACTTTAAGGTGTGAAAATCGCGTTTAGCCTCACGAAACCATACGATTTAGTAACTATGGTAAAAATCCAATCAATCGTGAAAAAGCAAGATCTGCGGAGGATAAATTGGCATAATGCGCCGTCGAATCGAACCGCCAGAAAGCATGATGTACCGAGTAAACGAAATATTTGAAACTATTCAGGGAGAAGGCACATTTACTGGCGTGCCCTCCGTCTTTGTCCGCTTGCAAGGTTGCCCTGTCGGCTGCGCTTGGTGCGATACCAAGCAAACATGGGAAACCGATGATAACGATCAGCAAGACAAGATATTTATTATCGATAAGTCAGAAGACTCGCCTGCTTGGTGCTGGCTGAGTGCGAAAGATATTGCGACAGAAATCACCCAACGCTATCAGGCTAAACACATTGTGATTACTGGGGGGGAGCCTTGCCTATACGACTTGGTGCCCTTAACCGAGGCGCTAGAAGCGGTTGGGTGTCAGTGCCAAATTGAAACCAGTGGCACATATGAGGTCAAAACCAGCCCGCAGACTTGGGTCACGGTGTCACCTAAAATCAATATGCGCGGCAAATTACCGGTACTAGCCAGTGCGATGGCGCGCGCGAACGAAATCAAACACCCTGTGGGTACCGAAAAAGACATTGCACAGTTAGATGCGCTGCTTGGCGACTGTCCACCTTCACCGAAGGCAACCATTGCGCTACAGCCGGTCAGTCAAAAGTCTCGTGCCACCAAGCTATGTATTGATACCTGTATTGCGCGCGGCTGGCGCTTGTCGATACAAACGCACAAATATTTAAATATTGCCTAGCGCAAATAGATAAAAACTCGGGTGTCGGCCGATACTTCGCGGGCGAGTTCAACCGCACGACATGAATAATATCGATCAAAAAGCCGAGTGTTATCACTCGGCTTTTATTTATTCACCGCGGTAAGTACAGCCTGCGGTGCAGGTTTCTTTCACCATTACCTTGCTTAATAAAGGCAGGTTTGGCTTGACCTGTTGCCATATCCAACGCGCCAACACTTCGCTGGTTGGGTTTTCCAGCCCTTCAATCTCATTGAGATAGTAGTGGTCAAGACGATCATAGATAGGCTTGAAAGCGGCTTTGATGTCAGCGAAGTCGATCACCCAGCCTGTGTGTGGGTCAACCTCTCCTTCAACATACAAACGCACCATAAACGAGTGACCGTGCAAACGCCCACATTTGTGCCCTTCTGGCACATTCGGTAAGTGGTGTGCGGCCTCAAAGGTAAATTCTTTAAACAGTTCAGTTGTCATACTGCCAAATCCCATCAACAACAAGATGGCGCATGCTACTCAACTTCCCTGACCGACACAATCTCTATCCCTGAGATCAGCGCGATTATAGCCAACGCAAACCGTTGCCCGTCGCAAAGGTGCGACAATTTACGTCGATGAAATCACACATTTTATATGGGAATCGCGGCATCTGGTGAGACACGGTTTAACATAGATCTGACAGAATTCAATTGACATACATATAATTTAATAACAAACGGTTGACTCATGCGCATGACTCTCGCGAGCAAACTTCTCCTTTCTCTTTTTCTCGTCTTCGCTCTGGTGCTTGTGACCTCGTTGGCCTATCAATCACATCAGCAAAAAGCGCTGATGACCTCGATAGTCAGTGAACAAACGCTCGATAAAGCGTCTAACTATTTCGATAGTCTGAATATGTTGATGCTGACCGGCACAATCAGCCAACGCAATACACTGCGCGACAAAATGCTTTCCCACAAGGGTATTGAAGAGGCACGTGTTATTCGGGCAGAAGCGATCACCCGCTTTTTCGGTCCAGGCAACCCTGAACAAGCCCCAAAAGATAATATCGACCAACGTGCGCTTGATGGCGAGACCATTGTCGAAACCTTTGACTCTGAATCCGGCAAGGGGTTGGTTGTGGCACTGCCAATGAAAGCCAGCAGTGATTATCGCGGGACCAATTGCCTACAATGCCATGTTGCCGAAGAAGGCACTGTGCTGGGCGTTATTCGACTCGAATATGACTTACAGCCGCTCTATGGCACCATTGATAAAGAAATGCTGATCACTGCTGGGATCATGGGCAGTATCGCTGTGTTGGGCTTTCTGATCTCACTGACAGTGATCCGTCGTTGGGTGGTGTCACCCCTCAAACACGTATCGGCCTTTATGAAGCGAACCAGTCGCGACAAAAACTTGGCTGAGCGCTTGAATGACACACGCAATGACGAGATTGGCGAGCTATGTAATAGCTGTGATCAATTACTCGATAATTTTTCTGCTAGCTTACAACAAGTGCAACGTACCTCAGAGACGCTGTCGTCTGAAGCGCTAAACCTCATTCGCGTCTCTGGGCATACCGACCAACTCGCCGATAGTCAACGTCATGAAACCAATGATATGTCTACAGCCATCAATGATGTTCAGCAGCATCAACACGACATTCAAAGCCGTACGAGCGAGGCCGCACAATTGAGCGAATCGGCCGCCACTAGCGCCAATCAAGGCAGTGAACTGGCCAACGTCGCCGCTAATGATATTCGTAAACTGATGGATGATATTGGTCAAGTACGCAGCCASATTTTGGATGTAAACCAGCAAAGCCAACAAGTGACAACTATTTTGGGCGTGATCCGCGAAATCGCTGAGCAGACCAACTTACTCGCTCTGAATGCAGCGATAGAAGCCGCTCGCGCTGGTGAACAAGGTCGCGGCTTCGCCGTGGTCGCTGAAGAAGTACGTAACTTGGCCAGCCGTAGCCATGATGCAACCGGGGAAATCCAAACCATTATTGAAAACTTGTGTTCAGGCAGTGAAGCATCCGCCCAAGCGGTCGAGGCCACCACAGAAAGTGCGAATCAACGTGCCGAGACGGTGATGCAGCTCTCTGACGCCTTGGCTGATATTGCTGAGCAAGTGACCACAGTGAACAATAATACCGATGACATTAGCCAACAAAGCCAACATCAAGCACAAATGACCGACGCCTTGCTCGAGCAAGTTGGGCGTATTCAAAATCACGCTAACGATACCGCCAATAATGCGAATGAAGTGAAAGCAATCAGTGCAAATCTCGAACAACTGGTTGAACAGTTAGAAGGATTAATTGGACAATTTCAACTTTCAGACCGCCTCAAGCCTTGAAGCTACACAAGATACAGGTAAACTTGCTAGTCTAACTTGCAAATCCACTTTCTCGGTGGCAGTGACCACCGAGTTGCCCTAAACGGAGATAGAAGCGAATTATGACATACGCGCCTGTAGTAGACGTCCTGCGCGGCAAGGCGGCAGTCGACACTGAAGTGACTGTTCGCGGTTGGGTTCGGTCTCGCCGAGATTCCAAAGCCGGTATTTCTTTCCTCGCCATTTATGATGGCTCTTGTTTCGACCCTATTCAGGCCGTGGTCCCCAATGAGCTGGAGAATTATCAGCAAGACGTTCTGCGTTTAACTGCAGGCTGTTCTGTTGAAGTGACCGGTAATGTGGTGGAATCACCAGGGAAAGGTCAAGCGTATGAGCTTCAAGCCACTGCCGTGAAGGTAGTCGGTTGGGTTGACGATCCAGACACTTATCCTATGGCCAAGACGCGTCACTCGATTGAGTACCTGCGCGAAGTGGCCCATTTACGCCCTCGCTCTAACGTGATTGGTGCGGTAGCTCGTGTTCGTCATACCCTTTCTCAAGCCATTCATCGTTTCTTCCACGAGCAAGGCTACTACTGGATGTCTGCCCCGCTGATCACTGCATCAGACTGTGAAGGCGCCGGTGAAATGTTCCGCGTATCGACGCTGGATATGGCCAACGTGCCAAAAACAGAGCAAGGCGATGTCGACTTCGACCAAGACTTTTTCGGCAAAGAGGCTTTCTTGACCGTATCCGGTCAGTTAAACGCTGAAACCTATGCCTGTGCGCTGAGCAAAGTGTATACCTTTGGCCCCACCTTCCGCGCTGAAAACTCTAACACCAGCCGTCACTTGGCTGAGTTTTGGATGGTAGAGCCTGAAGTGGCCTTTGCCGATCTTGATGATGCTGCAGCGCTAGCAGAAGCCATGCTGAAATATGTCTTCAAGGCTGTTTTGGATGAGCGCCGTGACGACATGCAGTTCTTCGAGCAGCGAATCAATAAAGAGGTAATCACGCGCCTTGAGAAATTTGTTGAAGCTGATTTTGCCCAAGTTGACTACACAGACGCGATCACTATCTTGCAAAACTGCGGTAAGACGTTCGAGTTCCCTGTCGAATGGGGTATTGATCTCGCCTCAGAACATGAGCGCTATCTGGCAGAGGAGCACTTCAAAGCGCCTGTTGTGGTGAAGAACTATCCAAAAGATATTAAAGCCTTCTACATGCGTATGAACGATGATGGCAAAACCGTTGCTGCAATGGACGTATTAGCGCCTGGCATTGGTGAGATTATCGGTGGTTCACAGCGTGAAGAGCGTCTTGACGTGCTGGATCAACGCCTTGAAGAAATGGGCCTCGAGAAAGAAGATTTCTGGTGGTATCGCGACTTGCGCCGTTACGGCACTGTGCCTCACGCCGGCTACGGCCTCGGGTTTGAGCGCTTGGTATCTTACGTTACCGGTATGAGCAACATCCGCGACGTGATCCCATTCCCTCGTTCGCCACGTAATGCGAGCTTCTAAGTAAAAGACCATTCAAAGGCTGCGAGTACGCAGCCTTTTTCTTGCCTATTGTTACGCTTGGTATCTCTAGGCATGGCTGGTGGTTTCTATCCAAGAAAACAAGTGGTATAACGATCCCAGCCTGAGTTTCATTCATCATTAACCATGGACGACACCAATGTTTGAGAAAATTTCTGCCGCTCCCGCCGATCCCATTTTAGGACTGACTGAAGAATTTAAAGCGGATCCTCGTGAAACGAAGATCAACTTGGGGGTCGGCGTATACAAAAACGAGCACGGCGAAACCCCTGTGCTGAAAACCGTAAAAAAGGCCGAAGCATTGCTGCTCGAAAAAGAGAGCACCAAATCCTATCTAAGCATCCCGGGCACTGCGGAGTACGGCCTTGCCGTTCAGCAGCTTCTATTCGGTGAGCAGGCTTCGGTTATCAAGGATAAACGCGCTCAAACTGCACATGCGCCTGGTGGTACTGGGGCGTTACGCCTTGCTGGCGAGTTCATTAAACGCCACCTTGGTGATGTCACGGTATGGATCAGCAACCCAACGTGGGCTAACCACAAGGGCGTGTTTACTGCCGCAGGCCTACCTCTGGCCGAGTACACCTACTACGATGCCGCGAAGAATGACAAAGATTTTGCCGGCATGGTCGCGGATCTAGAAAAAGCAAACAGTGGTGATGTGGTTTTGCTTCATGGCTGTTGTCATAACCCAACCGGTATCGATCCGACCGATGCGGAATGGAAAGTTTTGGCTGAGCTATGTCAGCGCAAAGGCTTACTGCCGATGTTTGATTTTGCCTATCAAGGGTTTGCACAAGGTGTTGAAGAAGACGCATCTGGTCTACGTATCTTTACGCAAACCTGCCCAGAACTGTTGATCGCCAGCTCCTTCTCGAAAAACTTTGGCTTATACAATGAGCGTGTGGGCGCGTTCACTTTGGTTGCACAAGATCAGCAACAAGCCGTAACTGCCTTTAGCCAAGTGAAAGCCATCGCGCGCGTGATCTACTCTAACCCACCAGCCCACGGCGCAGGTATTGTGACAGAGATCCTCAATAATCCCACGCTAAAAGCAGAGTGGCATCAAGAACTTGCTGATATGCGCGATCGCATTAAAACCATGCGAACCGAGTTTGTAGCAACATTAAAAGACAAAGGCGTTAATCGCGACTTTAGCTTTATCGAGCAACAAAACGGGATGTTTTCTTTCTCTGGCTTGACCAAAGATCAAGTGAACGCGCTAAAAGCCGAACACGGTGTTTATATTGTCGGCTCTGGTCGCCTTAATGTGGCGGGTATGACGCACACCAATATGGAGCCACTTTGCACTGCCATCGCAAAGGTTTTAGACTAAGCGCCACTGTCATCGAAATGTCATAAAGGGCCGACAGGCCCTTTTTTTTGTCGATGGATCAATTGAAGCAACATTATATTAACAAAAATATCATTAAAAAGCCCATAGCCGCTAGACTAAAACTAATAAGGCTCTTATGAACTGTGATCAGAAAGATAAATACTATGAGTGGTAATGAAGTTGTATTTGGTGACGATGAACGCCTCGTTTCGACCACCGATAAACGTGGCGTTATCACCTACTGTAATCCAGAATTTATTCGTATTGCTGGCTTTGACGACGACGAATTGATGGGTGCACCCCACAACATCATTCGCCATGCTGACATGCCCAAAGCCGCTTTTGCGGACATGTGGCGAAACCTCAAAGCCAATCAACCGTGGCGAGGCATCGTTAAAAACCGTTGTAAGAACGGCGATTATTACTGGGTTGATGCTTACGTGACCCCAATCTATGAACGCGGTCAGGTAACAGGCTATCAGTCGGTACGGGTCAAGCCAGATCCCGCGGTGAAACACCGAGCTGCCCAGATCTACAAAAAATTACGTGCGGCCGAAAAAGGAGGCAAATCACTAGGGGGGGTCTCCATTGAGAACATTCCCGGCGCCGCTAAACTGGCACTGCTTATCGCCGGCCTCGCGGTTGCGCCGCTCTCCCTCGCCTTTGCTCCCAGTATCAATGGATGGGATATCGCCAGCGCTGTCGCCATGCCTGCCATATTAGGCACCCTATTTCGCGATGAGCTGTTGACGCTACCCGCTTTGATCCGTGGCTATCAAGCCGACTATGACAGTATTAGCCGCTATATTTATGCAGGAACAGGCTTAAGCTCAATCGCTGACTACAAGGTTAAGATGCTGCAAGCGCGGATCCGTACCATCCTCGGCCGTATGTTGGATGCCTCTTTGTCTCTCAATCGCTTTTCTGATGAATTGAGCGCCCTCTCGCAGCGTGTTTCTCAAGCGATCAATACCCAAAGCCATCAAATCACCTCGGTGGCCAGCAATATTGACCATGCCTCAGACTCGGCCAATAAAGTGTTAGAAAACGCGCAGCAAAGTGCTGAGCTACTGCAATCAGTACAGCAACAAAGCCAAGAGACACAAGCGCTGCTTCATCAAACCGGCGAGCAGCTTCAAGCCCTAGCCAAACAGTCTGAAAGCTCATTATCCGCGACACAGCAGCTTTCTGTGACCGCAGAGCGAGTCACCGATTCAATGAGTGAAATCAGTGGTATTGCTGAGCAGACCAATTTGTTAGCTTTAAATGCCGCAATTGAGGCTGCGCGTGCCGGTGAACAAGGTCGCGGATTTGCGGTTGTCGCTGAGGAAGTCCGCGCCCTATCTAGCCGCACGCAAGGCGCAACAGAGCAAATTCAGCAATCTATCCAAGAGATGCACGATACCATTCAACAATGGCAAGCGCAGATCCATGTTAGTCACGAGCAAACCCAGCAATGTGTCGATACCACAGATCATAGTATTGCCAGCTTAAACRCGGTGACGACGGCGATTGACGATGTGGTATCGCGTACCAGCGAAACCCATCACTCAGCACAGGCCCAACTGCAGACTTTTAATGATATTAATCGCGATATCCATGCCATTGAATCGGTATCACAGCAGAACCTCAATGAAGTGAACGATGTTTCGCAAGCAAGTGCAGAGCTGCGCGACAAAGTCCGTCAGTTTCACGATATTGCCAAACAGTTTGAATAGTCACACCTTGGCCACTCCATGACTGGTCAAGAACAAGCTCGGTTCTGACTGTCATAAAAAACGCCCGCCATCTCACGATGGGGGCGTTTTTGCATCGTTTCGCTTACTAGGCGTCTCTCTAACTAATTGATACCGTGCAGAAATTCAGCGCGCGTCGCAGCATTCTTTTTGAATTGACCACCTAAAGCAGTGGTGGTTGTCTCACTGTTCGCATCCATCACCCCACGCGATTTCACACAATAGTGTGTTGCTTCGATACGAACCGCAACATTGTCGGTTTCAAGTAAGGTTTGCAATGCCACCAGGACCTGACGCGTTAATCGCTCTTGTACTTGGGGACGTTGAGCGAAGAAGCGAACAATGCGATTGATCTTGGATAGCCCAATCACTTTCTTATCCGGTAAATAGGCGACCGTTGCGCGCCCATCAATGGTCACCAAGTGGTGCTCGCAGGTACTGGTGACTGAAATATCCTTCACACGCACCATCTCGTCGCAACCCATCTTGTTTTCAATCATGGTTACTTTAGGGAACTGCGTGTAATCCAAGCCCGAGAAGATCTCGTCCACATACATCTTTGCGATTCTTGCTGGTGTCTCCGCCAAGCTGTCGTCAGTCAAATCAAGATCAATAGATTGCAGGATTTCACGCATGTGAAATTCAATTTTTTCTTTTCGTTCTGCCGCAGACAACGCTGACTTTGCTGTCATCGGTGTCTCAATACCACGAGCAACCAGCGCTTCCTGAACTTTTTTTGCAGCATCGCTCAATGCCATGATGGATTCCTTTTAGGTCTGGCCTAAGTTGTTCTTTTCAGTACACACATTGCCCGCGAACGGATCAGTGCTGTCATTTAATAGAAGAATAACGTTAATCATTTAAAAATACACCTTGTGAATACTATGGCTTTTACTACTTGACCCATAAATGCGCACTTAAGTGTCAAGCCAAGTGAACACGGGAGGTTTGCATGTCTGATTCACTCCACAAGGTCTGTTTTTTTCTTTTCGATGTACCGTCAAATCAGTTGGCCGTCATCAAGGCTTCAAGTTAATGAAACATATTTGTCATGTTTCTTTCCTAAAGTGCCTCTCGTTCGAAACAACAAACCGCGACTCATCGCAAATAAGGGATACGATATGAAATCTAAGGTCTTTGGCGCCATCATGATGGCAGGTGCCATGTTCTCTGCCTCAGCAAGTGCACAAGAAACTGTTTCAATCTCTGGCTCAACGTCAGTAACCGAAGTCATGGAAGTGTTGGCTGAAACCTATCATCAGCAACACCAAGACACCTACATCGAAGTACAAGGCACAGGTTCGTCAGCAGGTATCAAAGCCGCTAAAAACGGCACTAGCTATTTTGGCATGGCTTCACGCGAGCTAAAAGCTTCTGAAAAAGAGTCTTCACTAAAAGAAACAGTCATTGCCCGTGATGGCATCGCTGTTGTTGTCAATAACGCCAACGGCGTCAAAAACCTCACTGCAGACCAAATCGCTAAAATCTATCGTGGCGAAATCACCAACTGGTCAAATGTCGGTGGCGAAAACAAACCTATCGTTCTGGTGACACGTGACACGGCTTCGGGCACGCGTGGTGCATTTGAAAGCATCATGGGTCTGAAACGTAAAGTGAACGGCATGAAAGTGTCAGCCATTTCACAAAAAGCACAAGTCGCAAATGGTAACGGCGTTGTGAAGACCATTGTTGCCAACAACCCACTTGCAATTGGTTACATCTCTCTAGGCTCCGTGGATGATTCCCTAAAAGCACTGAGTGTTGACGGTCATGCACCGACTACTGAAGCCGTGGCAGCGGGTGACTACAAAGTTGCACGTCCTTTCTTAGTACTTCATAAAGAAGGCACTACCTCAGCAGCGGCGGACGATTTCCTCAACTGGGTACTGTCTGCAGATGGCCAGAAGATTGTTGCAAACCAAGGTTATATCGCTGTTAAGTAAGTAGAATTTTGGCCCAGCAAATGGCTGGGCCTTCTTTTGTTACATCCTTAGCCATTTTTGGCATGGAGTTGTTATCATGACCATCGCATCCGAACAGGTAAATAATGTCTCGGGCTCGAGTCTCACTAAACGCACTCGAGTTGACTGGCGAGAAAAGATTTTTCACGCCTTGTTTTTATTCAGTGCCATTGTAGGCGTGTTATCACTTGCCACCATTGGCTACTTTATTTTCCGCGAGAGTATTCCTGCACTCTCTGCCGCTGGCTTCACCGATATCGTATTTGGTAGCGAGTGGCTTCCGCCCGCGCTCTACGGCATTGCGCCCATGATTGTGGCGTCATTGGCCTCCACCGCAGGGGCTGTCCTTTTGGGCGTGCCTGTCGCTGTGCTCACCGCTGTCTTTATCGCGGAAGTCGCACCGAAATGGCTCGCCAATATCATCCGCCCGGCGGTTGAGCTCCTCGCAGGCATTCCATCGGTGGTTTATGGCTTCTTTGGTCTGGTCATCATCGTTCCGTTGATCCAAGACATCTTTAATGTTCCGGCGGGCAACACCCTACTTGCCGGTGTCATCGTGTTGGCCGTCATGATCTTACCAACGGTCATTACGGTGTCTGAAACCTCGCTACGCGCCGTACCTCGTGCCTATAAAGAAGGCTCTCTGGCACTTGGTGCATCATCGATGTTTACGATCTTTAAGCTGCTTGTGCCTGCTGCTCGCTCCGGGATTATGACGGGTGTGATTTTAGGGATTGCACGTGCGTTGGGCGAAACCATGGCGATCATCATGGTGATGGGTAATGCCCCAGCGATGCCAGAAGGGATTCTCGATTCAGCGCGTACCCTTACCGCCAATATCGCATTAGAAATGTCTTATGCCACGGGCGTGCATGCCAGTGCCCTGTACGCGACCGGTGTCGTCTTGTTGATTTTCATTATGTTACTCAACGGCGCGCTGCTCTACCTGAACCGCGAGAAAGCGAGATAAGTTATGTTGTCACGTCAATTACAAGATAAATTAGCCTTAGGGTTTATTTGGACAGCAGCAGGCTTAACCGTCGGCTTTCTGTTCTGGATAATCTGGTACATTCTGAGCAACGGCCTGCAGTATGTTGACTGGTCATTCATTTCCAGCGACTACACGCGCATTGGTGAGTCCTCCGGGATTTGGCCGATGATTGTCTCTACCGTCTATATGGTACTCGCCTCGATTGCCATTGCGGCGCCACTGGGGATCATGACCGCGATTTACCTCACCGAATATGCGAAAGTGGGCAGTAAGCTAGTCAAAGTCATCCGCTTTTGTACCGAATCACTGGCAGGCATTCCTTCAATTATATTTGGTCTGTTTGGCCTCACGTTTTTTGTGGCGGTACTGGGGCTCGGCTTTTCGATTCTTTCCGGTGCGTTGACGCTCAGTATTTTGATCCTTCCGGTGATTATCCGTACCACTGAGGAAGCCTTAATGGCCGTCCCTCAAACCTATCGCGAGGGATCGTACGGACTCGGTGCGTCCAAAATCTACACCATTTGGAAGTTAATCCTGCCCAGCGCGATGCCAGGGATTATCACCTCAATCATTCTTAGTGTAGGTCGCGTAATTGGCGAGTCTGCACCTGTTTTCCTCACTGCCGGTATGGTGGCGCGTATCCCTGATACATTGCTTGATTCAGGACGCACGCTTACGGTGCATTTGTATAAGCTCACACAAGAGCTTTACACCGTCCATGAGTGGCACCAAGCCTACGCCACTGCCACCGTACTGATTGTTGTCGTGCTGGTTATCAACATGCTAACCAAACTCATTGCACGCCGATTCAATAAAGCGACTTATTAACGCATTCTGAGGCCCGACATGAACAAATTTGAAATCAATGATTTAAATCTTTATTACGGTAACGGTGAAAACCACGCGCTTAAAAGCATCAACTTGCCGATTCCCGCCAAGCGTGTCACCTCGTTGATTGGTCCTTCTGGTTGTGGGAAATCAACCCTATTGCGCTGCTTGAATCGCATGAACGATTTAATTGAAGGTGTCCAAATTGACGGTCGACTCACCATGGATGATCAAGATATCTATGGCAATATCGACGTTGCCGGCCTACGGATTAAAGTGGGCATGGTGTTTCAAAAGCCTAACCCCTTCCCAATGAGCATTTACGACAATGTCGCTTATGGCTTACGCGCCCAAGGCATTAAAGATAAAAAGCACCTAGATGCAGTGGTTGAAAAATCACTACGTGGCGCAGCATTATGGGATGAAGTCAAAGATCGTCTCAAGGCCCATGCTTTTGGGCTGTCTGGCGGTCAGCAACAGCGCTTATGTATTGCTCGCACGATTGCGATGGAGCCGGAAGTGATTTTGATGGATGAGCCCACCTCTGCCCTCGATCCTATCGCGACGAAAAAAATTGAAGACTTGATGGAGTCATTAAAACAAGACTACACCATCGTCATTGTGACGCACTCCATGCAGCAAGCCCGTCGTATTTCCGACCGCACTGCGTTCTTTTTGATGGGAGAGCTGGTGGAACATGATGAAACAGCCACGCTCTTTGCACAGCCGCAAGATGACCGAACGCGAGGCTATGTGAACGGTGATTTCGGTTAAATACGTCGCTGCCAATAAAGTGTCATAGAGTTGTGATTAACTAACTAGGCACTTGTTTGCATCGGTTCCTAACTCCAAACATAACGATAATAATTCACGCGATGGTATATCTTGGCCCCTCTACCGGGGCCTTTTTTTTTGCGCGGGATAAAAATAAACAAGAAATTGACATTGATGCATCGATTCACTGCCACAATAAGACCCATAAGGTCACGTCTCCAGTGTAGGAAGAATCATCATGAAAAAAGTGTTATTAGTCGCTACGTTGGCGAGTATCGGCGCAACCGCTTGCAGCAACGATTTAACCACTGACCCGTCAAACCAAAACGCAATCACCGTTGAGACTATCGCTCAAAAGTGGCAGTTGGCAATGGTCGATGACCAAACCATCAGTGCGGAAGGCGCACCAACCCTTACGGTTAGTACTGACATGGTCGCGAGTGGTTATACCGGGTGTAACCGCTATTTCGGCAATGCTCAGCTCGAAAACAACCGTTTTCGTATTGACCGGATGGCGAGCACACGTATGGCATGTGCCTCTCAAGCGATGGATATGGAATTCACAGTCAGTGACGTACTCAGCGACTGGAGTCAAATCAACATAACGGACAACCAACTAACACTTGCTAACGATAAGACGACGCTGACGTTTAACGCCGTGCAAAGCAACACTACGCCGTAGATAAACCAAACGGCGCCCCTCGGGCGTCGTTTTTTATTCTATCTCCATCCAATGCCAGCGTTCTGGTTCATCCGCCCTCGCCCGAGCGAGGGCTATCTCCCCGTAAGAGCACATTCTCGCCACCGTCATTTGCTCGTGATCGCTGAGCGTTACCCCACCGACATAAACGTCGACTAACATGGCACCCTCTTCCCGTTCAAACGGTAGCTGCAAGCGTTTTACCGTCAGTAAGCACTCTTCAGCCAGTCGCTGCGCGCCTTCTGTGCGCGGTAATATCGCGACAAATTGGCTGCCACTGTATCGGCATAACAAATCACCTGGGCGCTTCAGCATATTGTCTAATGCTTCTGACAAGCGACGAAGCACTTGATCTCCTGCTAAACGGCCATACTTGAGGTTGTAATCCGATAAACGCTCAACTTCCACAATCATCAAGCTCAGCGGGGTTTCTTCTCGCAGTGCCCGCTGAATTTCACGTTCTAACTCCGCTTCAAAATGGCTGCGATTGTACAGTCCGGTTAAACCATCACATTTCGTCATCGACTCGAGTTTGGTGTTTGCGTCCCGTAATGCACGGGTTTTCTGATCAACCTGTGCCTGCACGGTTAAGGTCCTCAGTTGTAGCCGATACAGCAGGTAACTGATGATAATAAAAATGATGGTGCCTGCCGCGAACACCCAATAAGGCATGTAGGACTGGCGTGCAGTCACATATTCAGCCGTCGGATACCCTTCCACTTGCCATTCTCTGCCTGCGAAAAATACCGGGAGTGACTGCTGGGTTAACGCCTTGTTCACCGGTGAACTGAGAGTGGCTATTTGGCTATGCAAAAGCTGAGGATTTCGCTCATTGGTAATGTCATTAAGCGAGAAATTAATCCCATCATTAATCACCGTATTAATCGCGAGATTAACAAGCTCACCAATATCAATGACAGCAACTAAAAAGCCGCGAAGGTCACTCGTTTCCTCACCACTTAACTGTTCTGGGTCACGGAGAATCGGCATAATTAGCAAAAAGCCCTGTACGCTGCCATACGCCCTTTTGACCGTTGTCGCGGGCGTTGCAACAGGCACACCGGTGTTAAAACTGGTTTTAAGGGCTTGGCGAGTCACCGCAGTCGACCCCATATCATATCCGATAACAGACTGATTACTGCTCGCGCTCGACGTAAAACGGATAGGAAAGTACATATCTCGCCGCTGAGCGGGGACCAATGCCCCTGTCTCATCAAACTCAACAATATCGGTTCCCTGTTGTGAGTCCCCTTGCATCGCATCTTGGACATAGTGCCGCCGTTGATGATGCATCACTATATCGACCCACTCAATTGACTTAAAACTTAGGTGCCGCTCCAACACACCTGATGTCATCGGTTGGAAGTTGCGAGCATTAAGGCGATGGCCCGCATCAAAATGATTTTTCACCGCATACAGAAGCTCTAAACCAAGATTGACTTCCCTGCCCAGTGCCATAGCAGCATTATTGACATCTTTTTGGACTTCTTTGCGAATCGCATTTTGCTCAGATTGGAACAGCAAATGTCCAGTCAGCGCAGAGAAACCTATCCCCACGAGGACTGTTATCACAATGATGCTCCAAGCGCGTCGCGGCATTCCAAACGTCCTTCTGTCTGTATCCTGTTGCCGAGAATTCGGCTGCTTTTATATAAAATTTCGCCACATTAAGCGTAGTGCTTCACAGCTCGGGCGATCAATTTTTTAACAAAAACCAAACAATTGTCACGAATAAGGTCAGCGCACTTTGAACAGAATGCTAATCAAGGAAGACAGAAAAGGCCCACTCCAAGTCTGGGTGAGCCTTCGCTAAAACGGTAAGTCACTAAAACAATCGGTTATTTCAATTTCAATTGGTTGGTTAGCGGATCGTACTCACAACCAATGTCGTTAAATTTGTCTCGGATTTGCTCATCGTCTAGGTCGAAATGGGCCATCAATGATTCAAGGCTATCGCACTCTAAACGCAAACGTTCATTGGCAATACTGAAAAATATTGCCCCATCCAAACGATGAATATTGTTGATGTCCATRGTGGCCTCTCCTTATCTCGGCTGAACCCGTTGGGTCAACAAAGCTCGGTTTTAAGTATAGAAATACTCGGGGCCACTCGCCAAATCATCCCATCACAATGGTGTTTAGGCTAACACTGGCAGCGAACAAAAAACCAAACCCAATCATTAAACGCCACCATGCAGGTTTGGTGTGTTTGAGCAAATGCCAAATGGATGCGGYAATACCCAACAAGCCTAATCCAACTCCTGCAAATAAAGCATTAATATTCACAGTGCTGAATGTCGTGAGCGATGCTGCCACAGCAACCAGTAATACCGTGGCCATCAAGGCCAGCACGCTCGCGAGAGGCAATAAGTTATCAAACGCTTGTAAGCGTGATTTGGCTCTAACTAACAGGCCGTGTCCGGCACTGGCTCCCAGAAGTACCACTTGCAGCAAGCCAAATACAGCGACCATCCAGCCCTGACTCGCCGTAATGATTAACCATGCAACACATGCCGTTAAGTTTGCGACATGCAGCAAAGGAATGGGACCGGAGTGACGCGTTTTGCCCGTTTTTGATCGAAACGCAAATAAGCCTAAAAACAGAAAGGGTATAGTGGCTAAGAAACTAGATGGAACCAAGATCACCCATGCGAACACCAACACCCAATATGCATGGTGGAAACGGCCTCGCTGGCCCGGACAGATTTCACCTTTAAGCAACGCCAACGACAAGACAAGTTGCGCACCCAAAATAGCTGAAACGAGGGAAGGAGCAACATACGCGTACATAGAAACAACACCTTATGGCGATCAATAAAAAACCCGCAACTGTGACTACTTTTTACGGTAAACAACTGGCGGGATCACATTAGATTGAATAAGTACTGTAAATACGTACAACAAACTGGAAGGTTTGCGCACGAATACCACACTAATGACAACTAAAAACGAATCAAAACAACATCGCGATCATAACAAAAATAGGCGCGCTACCGGAACCTTTGTACACGCAGGAGCAAACATGAGCGCAATGACTGAAAACATGAGTCATGTTGTCTACAAGCTTCAAATCTCTTTTCTCGAGCTTTGGAGCGCAAAAAAGCATGCCAATAGCTTTAACAATACTCGTAGTACCTATTTACGTAGTCGCTTGTGTGTGCTTTGCTATGTTTGGGCTGCGCTTACCATCGCTTGGTCTCCCGCCGACTTTCTTTTTCTCGGAGACAAAGCGATCGCGGCACAACTTTCCGTTCAGCGCTTGATTCTTGCCGCGTTCCTGATCGCGATTGGCTTTTCAGTCAATAAAGTGAATAACCTTAAAGCCGCCAAGCTGGGCTTGATGGCAATGGTCTGTGTCACCAACCTTTTTTACTTCTCTGCCAGTCATACATTAGGCTTTCCCTCCGAGAACAGTGTTTTTTCATACAGCTACACCCTATTGCCCATTATCCAAATAGTCATGCTGACGATTTTCCCGCTCACGATGAGAGAGAGCTTGACACTGATGAGTGTCACCCTCGCGTGCCATTTATGGGTCGATTCATTTAGCGGTGTATTGCTCAATCCGGATAATATTTCGTCCTACTGGCTGCAAACGGTAATTGCTCTGATGGTGTTATGGTCACAGCTTTCACAGTTGCATATGATTCTCAGGCTGTATCGCCAAGCCACGCTAGATCCGCTGACCGGTATTTATAACCGCCGTATGCTCTTACAGCTGGCGATGCGTGCCTTATCGATCAGCGAAGATAGGCACTCTCCTTTCTCCGTCCTGATATTGGATTTGGACAAGTTTAAACGTATCAACGATAAATGGGGCCACTACGCGGGCGATGTGGTTTTGCAGTCTTTCACACGTGCCGTGCAAGAACGGCTGCGCAAATCAGACATTTTTGGTCGCTTTGGCGGTGAAGAGTTCATCGTATTTCTCCCCAAATGCAATGCCGACAGCGCACAGCAGATCGCAGACCGATTACTGAACGGAATTCGCGCCATGGATGTGTTTATTGACGAAAGAGACGCGCCTCTGAAAGTGACAGCATCAATTGGCATTTCCAGCTATCAAACTGGTGATACATTGTCGTCACTGATAGAGCGCGCAGACAGCGCTCTCTATCAAGCGAAAGCAGAAGGTCGCAACTGTACGCGTCAATATCAAGTCGGCCAGCACTATCCCAACGATGCCAGAGAAACCGCAAGCTATATCAATAGCGCCCTAGAAACCAGCTAGTGCCATTAATGGCTCAACGCCGTTTCTGATGAAGAGGCGGCGGGTTTGCTTTTTCCCGTTGACTTGTACAGCGCAAGCACAAGTGCCAGCACAGCAAAACCCAAGCTGCACGCAGCGACCACCACACCTTCCCAAGCATAATGTTGCCAAGCGGCAATCAGGTAAAAGCCACCTAAGCTACCACCAGTGTAGTAATGTACCAGATACAAAGCCGTTGCCGTCGCTTTACCCTGATTGGCTTGTCGGCTTACCCAACCATAAGCGAGAGAGTGAGTAAAAAATGCCCCGCCACTAACCACCAGTAATCCAACAATCATCCAAGTGATGTCATGGTGTAAGGTCACTAATACGCCCAACATGGCAACAATAGTGCCAAATGCCATGCCACGAATCGCACCGAACCTAAGTACCCAGCGTCCACTCAATCGTGATGTAACGGTGCCAGCGAGATAACAGATAAAGACCGACGAAACCAAACTCACTGGCAATTGATAAGGCGGCGCCACCAGCCGGAACGCCATTACCGAAAACAAATTGACGAATAACGCAAAGTTGATACCGCCAATTAACATAGCTAGCCACAACCTTGGGGTACGAAGATGAGATAGCACGCCTCGCGAGTGAGTCAATAACGAGGTATTCCCTTGGGTAAAGTATTGCTGACGCGGCAATAATTTCGTCACCAAGGCGACGCCCAACAAACTCAATACCGCCATTCCTAGCACTGCCCCTTGCCAGCCCCACCAATCGGTCATCATTCCCCCCGCAACACGTCCGGATATCCCGCCAAGAGAGTTGGCACTGATATAGCTACCTACCGCGATCGCAAACGCTTTAGCTGAGAATTCTTCAGCCATATACGCGACCGCAACCGCGGCAAAGCCACCTAGTGCTGCACCCATCAACGCCCGCAACCCAACAATTAACCAAAAGCTATCCGTTGATGCCATCAGAAGCCCGATCGCAGGGAGCATCCAGAGGCTGACTAGCATAATCGGACGGCGTCCGAGTCGTTCGGACAATACCGCCCACGGGACGAGTGAGAAGGCAAGACCTAAGGTCGCGGCAGCCAGCAACCAGTTGGCACGGGTTTCACTGATCCCATCGTTGCTCGCAAATACTGGCAACATCGGCTGAAAGAGATATAAGTTGCAAAAAATAAGGAAGGAGCCGAATGCCAGAGCAAAGGCCGTTAATCGGTAACGCGATGAGCCAAGCTCAATCATGACAACCTCATCATATCGTTAAGTTGTGATCATGCTAGCAACGGCAATGTGATTAATAAAATATATTAAATTTATATTATCCATATCTATTATTTATACATGGACATTAAACAGCTGCGTTACTTTATTGCTGTCGCGGAGGCGGGGAGCTTTACCCACGCCGCACAGGAGCTTCACATTGCGCAACCTGCGTTGAGTATCGCGATCAAAAAGCTTGAACACCATCTTTCTATGCCCCTTTTCGTGCGCGGCGAGAAGCGGATTCAGCTAACGCAAGAAGGCCAAGTGCTGCTCACTCATGCGCATCGTGTGGTGCAACAGATGCGCGATACGGCCACCGCAATGGATGAGCTGAAAGGGTTGCAAAAGGGCGAGGTTCGGATTGGTGTGCCCGGTATGCTGGGTTCCTACTTTTTTCCGGACTTATTGATGGGGTTTCGGCGACGCTATCCTGACTTAAAGTTAACCATTATCGAAGCTGGCACCCACTCATTGCGAAAGATGCTATTGGAGAGTGACTTGGATCTGGCGGTGATCACTGCCAGTGATGTGCCCTCATCGTTAGAAACCATGCCTCTCATTTCCTCGCAAATGGTCGCAGTGGTCAGTGAGGAACACCCACTTGCCGGCTGCCAAACCCTCGACTATCAGACCTTTTTCGATCATGAACTGATCATGTTTCGTCCCGGCTATTTCCATCGTGACTATTTGGATCATATTTGCCATCAATACGCGATACGCCCCAAACTGTCTTTGGAAACGAATTTGCTGGCGATGATTTTAAACATTGTGCGTCATGGCGTTGCGATTAGCGCATTGCTTGAGATGGTAACCGAGCACGAGCATGGCATTGTGGGGATCCCATTCACTCAGC
>NZ_MUFL01000021.1:0-46198 GCF_001995355.1 Salinivibrio sp. PR919
TTTACCATGGTCAACGTGGCCGATAGTACCAACGTTAACGTGCGGTTTCGTACGTTCAAATTTTTCTTTAGACACGATCGTCTTCCTTCCTAGTTGTGAGCTAAAGGTATCAACACCTAACTAGCTCAGAAGTCAGTATTGGATGCCGACAACACGCCGGCATCGAGACTAATAAAAATTAGCTACGCTCTGCAATCAGGGCGTCGGCAATGTTCTTAGGCACTTCGCCATACTCGCTGAATTCCATTGAGTATGAAGCACGACCCTGAGTTGCACTACGCAGGTCAGTGGCGTAACCGAACATTTCAGACAGTGGTACCTGAGCACGTACGATCTTCAGACCCGCTGGGCCCTCGTCCATACCGCCAATCAGGCCACGGCGACGGTTCAAGTCACCAACAACGTCACCCATCCACTCTTCTGGCGTAGTTACTTCTACTTTCATCATTGGCTCAAGCATAACAGGTTGCGCTTGCAGTGCACCTTTCTTGAATGCCATTGATGCAGCGATCTTAAACGCCATTTCGTTGGAGTCAACATCGTGGTAAGAACCATCGTACAGGGTTGCTTTAACGTCGAGCACTGGATAACCGGCAAGTACACCGTTTTTCATTTGCTCTTCAACGCCTTTCGCTACCGCGCCGATGTATTCACGTGGAACCACACCACCAACGATTTCGTCAACAAAGACAAAGCCTTCGTTTGGCTCAGATGGCTCAAGCTTCAGCCATACGTGACCATACTGACCACGACCACCTGACTGCTTAACGAACTTACCTTCAACTTCCGTGCTACCACGGATAGTTTCACGGTACGCTACCTGAGGCTTACCAACGTTACACTCAACGTTAAACTCACGGCGCATACGGTCAACGATAACGTCTAGGTGAAGCTCACCCATACCAGAGATCAGGGTCTGGCCAGACTCTTCGTCAGACTCAACGCGGAAAGATGGATCTTCTGCCGCCAGTTTACCTAGCGCGATACCCATTTTCTCTTGGTCTGCTTTAGACTTAGGCTCAACCGCGATCTGAATAACTGGATCAGGGAATTCCATACGCTCTAGGATTACTTTTGAATCCATCGCACACAGAGTATCACCCGTAGTTACGTCTTTTAGACCAACCGCGGCCGCGATGTCACCGGCGCGAATTTCTTTGATTTCTTCACGCTTGTTCGAGTGCATCTGTACGATACGGCCTAGACGCTCACGCTTCTGCTTAACAGAGTTGTAAACAGTATCGCCTGAGCTTACAACGCCCGAGTAAACACGCATAAAGGTCAGCGTACCTACGAATGGGTCAGTTGCAATTTTGAATGCCAACGCGGAGAACGGTTCTTTGTCGTCTGCGTGACGCTCGATTGGGTTGCCGTCTTCGTCTTCACCTTTGATTGACTTAACGTCGATTGGTGAAGGTAAGAATTCGATAACCGCATCCAGTACCGCCTGAACGCCTTTGTTCTTAAATGCAGAACCACAGGTTGCCAGTACGATTTCGTTATCTAGAGTACGCTGACGCAGCGCCTTCTTGATTTCTTCTTCAGACAGCTCACCTTCTTCAAGGTACTTGTCCATCAGCTCTTCAGACGCTTCTGCAGCAGACTCAACCAAGAAGTTGTGCCACTCTTCTGCTTGCTCTTGAAGTTCAGCTGGAATCTCTTCATAGGTATAAGTCATACCCATGTCTTCTTCATTCCAGTTGATCGCTTTCATTTTGATCAGATCGATAACGCCCTTGAACTCGTCTTCAGCACCGATGTTCAAGTGAATTGGCACAGGGGTCGCACCAAGGCGATTTTTGATTTGATCAACAACGCGTAGGAAGTCTGCGCCTGCACGGTCCATCTTGTTGACGAAAACCATGCGTGGAACTTCATATTTGTCAGCCTGACGCCATACGGTTTCAGACTGAGGCTCAACACCAGAAGAACCACAGAAAACAACAACCGCACCATCAAGAACACGCAGTGAACGTTCTACTTCGATAGTGAAGTCAACGTGTCCTGGAGTATCGATGATGTTAACACGGTGTTGTTCGAATTGGTGATCTGAACCTTGCCAGAAAGTGGTAGTTGCTGCAGAAGTGATGGTAATACCACGCTCTTGCTCCTGCTCCATCCAGTCCATGGTAGACGCGCCGTCGTGGGTCTCACCAAGCTTGTGGTTAACGCCTGTGTAGAACAGGATCCGCTCGGTAGTGGTGGTTTTACCGGCGTCTACGTGAGCACAAATACCGATGTTACGGTAGCGCTCGATAGGGGTTTTACGAGCCACAATAGTATCCTCTTACTAAGGTTAACCTTAGAAAATGGGTTCGGCGCGCCACCGAAGTGGCGCGCCATGAAGGCATTACCAGCGGTAATGTGCGAACGCTTTGTTCGCGTCTGCCATACGGTGAACGTCTTCACGTTTCTTAACAGCAGTACCTTTGTTTTCAGACGCGTCAAGCATCTCGTTGGCCAGGCGCTGAGCCATAGATTTTTCACCACGCTTACGAGCAGCTTCAACCAACCAACGCATAGCCAGCGCGTTACGACGCACAGGACGTACTTCTACTGGTACTTGGTAAGTTGAACCACCTACACGGCGAGATTTAACCTCTACCGCTGGGCGTACGTTTTCAAGAGCTTGTTCGAATACAGCCAAGTGCTCTTTACCAGAACGCTCAGCCATGATGTCTAGTGCACCGTAAACGATTTTTTCAGCAGTTGACTTCTTACCGTCAACCATCAGGATGTTCACAAATTTTGCCAGCAATTCTGATCCGAACTTAGGATCTGGAAGAATTTTACGCTGACCAATTACGCGACGACGTGGCATGGATTATCTCCGTTGTCTTCTTCAGGTTTTATCCAAAACTTTTCAGTTTTTTCAAAATTCAATTGTTTGAGTGTTTGGCCTTACTTAACGGAATCCATTAAGACTTAGGACGCTTCACACCGTACTTAGAACGACCTTGTTTACGGCCGTTAACGCCTGCACAGTCAAGTGCGCCACGAACAGTGTGGTAACGCACACCCGGCAAGTCTTTTACACGACCGCCGCGGATAAGCACAACGCTGTGCTCTTGCAGGTTGTGGCCTTCACCACCGATGTATGAGGTTACTTCGTAACCGTTAGTCAAACGCACACGGCATACTTTACGCAGTGCTGAGTTTGGTTTTTTTGGCGTAGTGGTGTAAACACGAGTACAAACACCACGTTTTTGCGGACACGCTTCCAGCGCAGGCACGTTGCTTTTCGCAACTTGCTTCAGGCGTGGTTTGCGTACCAGCTGGTTAATAGTTGCCATTAAATAGCTCCTGATATTACTTAACGTATAAGTGTGAAAAATCTATCCCCAATAAAACGGGGACGCGAAATTTTAGGCGCCGACTTATAGGGTGTCAAGATTTATACAGAGATCTTTGCATCGTCTGTTTTTTCACCGATAGCAAGGAAGGCATTTTTATCCTTCGATAGCCTAGTCGATCACCATGTCATTTGCGTGACGTGATCCTCGGTGAGTTGAACCAACCCTTGCATATCAATCTGTTTAACTTGCGGATGTAGATGCGCTTGTACCCCACGGGCCATCACATCTTCTTCGAGCACATAAACCGAACGGTTATCTGTAAAAAGTGCCACACCCAAAGGGCTCTCTACCAGTGCGCCAAGGACTGCGTCATTGATCAAGACGATGACACTGTCAGGGGTGGCATACGCCAAACAGTGCGACAGCGCATGCGTTGCATAAGGGGACGATTTGATAATATGTAGCATCTGACTCTCTTAAAAATGCAGGATGCGATCACAGCGAGCGAGCTGTGCCTGAATGTGTTCACGTTCCAGCACTTCGCCCGTCAACACGCGCGCCGCATCACCCATGCCTCGTGCCGTCAGTGACGCTTGGCAAATATAGATATCTTCGACATCACACAGCGGTAGCATTTTAAAGCTGGCAATATAATCGCGACTAAGCACTGTGCTTGGGCGCTGCCCATCAATCAATTGCATCACCCCATCGCCAATGAAGAACACGCTAATCGTTTCGCAAAAAGCGGATGCCGCCAACAGCGCATCTAACCCCTCACGTCCGCTCGCTGAGCCATGCGGTGCGGTTGAAAAAACAAACCCGAGTTGCATACGTCCTCTTAAAATTGCAGTACACGATCGGCTGTCAACAAAGCTTCTGCCAAGGCACCGAGACCAGCTTGTTGATACCCATCAGCCAGGTTAGCTTGTGACAAGCCATGCTGCGTCGCTTCTTGCTCACTCACAATACCTCGACGTAATGCGGCAGCCACACAGGTTTCGAGTTGTACCTGATGTTCATTGGCTAAGGTCTGCCATGCCTTAACCAAGTCAAATTCGTCATTCGCAGGCACCGTTGTCGCAGCCCCGTTTAATACGCCATCTTGGTAGAAAAACACTTTGCTGACACTGTGTCCTTTGGCAATGGCCGCACACGCAAATTGATAGGCCGTACGCGCAAGTTGCGTCCCATAAGCCGGCTCTGAGACCACGAGTACGTAATTGAGGCTCATTTTTCCCCGTCTCCCGTTTTGCGTTGGCGCACGTAAAGGTACACAGTGTGCTTCGATATGTTGAGCCTATCAGCGACACGATGAATAGCATCTTTGATATCAAAGATCCCTTTATCATAAAGCGCCATCACAATTTGGCGGTTTTTGGTGTTGTTAGACACACTTTTATCCGCGTTGACTTCTTCAATGGTACGCTCAACGGTTTGATCCACCAGCTCTTCTACATCACTGGCAAAGTTAACCGATGACGCAGCTTGCTTGGCTTGATCATCGGGCATAAACGCTTGCAGCACCTGAGAGAAAGGGGCATCCAAGTTTATATTGATACATAACAGCCCGATAATGCGGCTTTCACCATTGCGGATGGCAACCGTGATCGATTTCATTAAGGTGCCGCTTTTCGCGCGCGTAAAGTAGGCGCGAGAAAAATTACGCTCAGACCCTTCAATGTCCCGCAACATCCGTAAGGCCAAATCCGTGATGGGTGACCCCACTTGGCGACCGGTGTTTTCACCATTGGCAATTTTGATTGCTGACTTGTTCAAGTCTTCTAGCGAGTGCAGTACGATTTCACAATGCTCGCCAATCAGCGCAGCCAAGCCGTCTACGACCGCGGCATAAGAGTGWAAAATCACACTGTCTTGCGCAGTAAATGGATTCGGCTCAATGAGCTCGCTTTCTGTCATGATTTCTGCGCCAAAATGCTCTGTCGGTACCACGTACGCCTATCCTTATTCGACAGTGAATCTGTGTTTATCTCAGCCAAGTTTAACAGAATCCAGCCCTAAAAAAGCAAAAGCCCCGGCAAAGCCGAGGCATTTTGGCGCGAAAACAAGCGTCAGGTTTACCCTTCACTCGCCTTCTCTTTGTTGGCATCGTCTTTGATTTCCAGTAGCTCAACATCAAACACAAGCGTTGAGTTCGCAGGAATGGACGCCGTATCTTGGTCACCGTAAGCCAGCTCTGGCGGGATCACGAAGGTGAATTTAGATCCAACCGGCATCAGCTGCACCCCTTCAGTCCAACCTGGGATCACACGATTAAGCGGGAAGGTTGCTGGCTCGCCACGATCGTAAGAGCTATCAAATTGGGTACCATCCGTTAGCGTGCCTTTGTAGTGCACCACCACAGTGTCTTCCGCCGCGGGCTTTTTACCGTCACCTAAGCTATCCACTTTGTATAACAAGCCAGATTCGGTTTCTTTCACGCCCTCTTGGCTCGCAAATTCAGTGCGATACTTTTCACCGTCTGCCAGCGCAGCTTCTGCTTTCTCTTTAGCTTGTTGCTGAGCCAGCTCAGTCACGCGTTGATCGAGTGACTGCAGTGCCGCTTGCGCTTGCTCGTCGGTCAGCTTGGATTCGCCATTAAAGACGTCCTGCACCCCTTGCAATACCAACTCTTTATCTAAATCCAAACCAATGTCGGCTTGTTGCTCTAGGTTGGCGTTGAGGTATTGCGCTAAAGACGCACCAATCGCGTAGGCTGCCTTGTCGTCATCATTAGCAAACGACGCTTCCGCTTGCGCTTGCTCAGCGGCTTGGTTCGTCTGCTCGACGTTGGTGTCGTCTTGTTGACAGCCGACGGCAAGGGCAACGGTTGCCGCGAGTAGCGACATCTTCATTACTGATTTCATTGGGTACTCCGTTGATGGTAAGGATAAATCCTCGTATGGTTGTCACTGACGCATCAACAATGCGAAAGCCTGATTCTATCAATATACTCGTGGTTATATGGCTGCACGTTTCGGAACTCAAGCATCATGCCCAAAATTCGCCACATTGTTTGCATTTTTCTCATCGCCATCACGCTAACTGGCTGTTGGCAGTCTGGCAAAGAAGCCCAGCGTTGGTCAATCCATCCTGAAGGCGCCACCAGCTTTAGCCTGAGTCGAGACGGGCGATTTGCGCTGCTCGCCTCCGAAGAAACCGACATTGTGCTGTGGGATCTGGTCACCAACCAAAAACTGGCGGATCTAGGGCCCCAAGATCCGAATGCAAACCCTGTGGTGGTCAGCCATATCTCCGACAATAAACGCTATGCCATCACCGCGACCGCGCAAAATTTTGCTGTCTGGGATCTTGCCTGGAGCCAAGCCGAGGGCTTGTGGTCGGTCTCTGAAGGCATTATCCGTGATGCGGCTATCAGCAACAACGGCCAAAAAGTGGTCCTCGCGATGTCGGACGGCAAAGCGCTATTCATCGACTTAGGCACAGGAAGACGCTTAGAGTTCCTTGCCCATCGCGATAAAGTCAATGCGGTCGCCATTTCCCCGAACGGCGCTTACGTCCTCTCAGGGGGCAATGACCATCATGCCTATTTTTGGGACACCAATTCCGGGCAAATTATCAACGACTTTCCTTATGACCAACGGGTGAAGCAAGTGGCGCTGCAACGGGAAGGGAAGTATGCCTTTGTCTCGGATGGCAGCAATCAAGCAATTATCTGGGCCTTACCCAGCGGTGAGAAGGTCAGTCAACTGGATATCTTTGCGCGCCAAGCGATTTATGCCAGTGCACGCTTTTCCGATGACGGCCGCCGACTCGCAACCGGTACTCCCTCACAGCGGGTCGAGCTTTGGGATGTTCAGACCGGTGAGAATCTAGGGCGTTGGGAGGCATTGGCTCAACCCAATACTCGCCCTCCCAGCGCGGTCGTGTATGATGTTGCTATCGACCCAACCGGCCGTGTGATTTCCGGCACCTCGGCGGGCATCGCCCAAGCTTGGTTAACCGACACCCCTTAATGCAGTGAGAAACAAAAATGAGTGAGATTGGCAAATTACAGCAACAAATTGACGATCTAGAGTGCAAGGTCGCGTTTCAAGAAGACACAATAGAACAGCTCAATGACGCTCTCACCCAGCAGCAAGGCGATATTGAGCGTATGACAGTGCAAATTCAGTATTTGGTCGGCAAACTGAAAGACGTCGCGCCGGCCAACATCGCCAGCCAATCGGAAGAAACCCCACCGCCGCATTATTAATTGCCAAGCGCTGGTGTCGATACACACCTGAAGACGGTGGATATGAAATAAAAAAGGCGCCAAACCGGCGCCTTTTCTCGTTGCTAATCACTGATTAGTGATCGTGACCGCAGCCACCTTCTTGGTGAATGTGGCCATGAGCAATTTCGTCTTCGGTTGCTGCACGTAGATCAACCACTTCCACAGAGAATGACAGAGTTTGGCCTGCCAGCATGTGGTTAGCATCAACAACAACTTCGTCACCGTCAACTTCGGTGACTTCAACCGGGATCTGACCTTGGTCAGTTTCCGCCATAAAGCGCATGCCGACTTCCACTTGGTCTACGCCTTGGAATACGTTCGCCGGTACACGTTGTACCATGGCTTCTTGATACTCACCGTATGCGTCGTCAGGACCTACAGTCACTTCAAACGCGTCGCCTTTCTCACGACCTTCCAGTGCCTTTTCCAGACCAACGATCAGGTTACGGTGACCGTGTAGGTACTGGAGGGGTTCTTGCGCTGTTGATTCATCAACTAACGCACCGTCTTCATTTTTTACTTGGTAGGCCAGGCTGACCACCACATCATTTGCAATTTTCATGCTCGCTCCGAGACCGGAAGGTTAATGGACTGCCGATGATAACGGATTCCCTACTCCGGTTTAAAGATCCCAATGACATTCTCTGCCGGCGGGGTTTCAGACTGTGACTGCTGTGCCGAATCCGGAAGCCGACTCTCATGGTAATCGCAGCTGACACATTCCACTTTGTCAATATTGTTTTCGCGCCAGACCCGCAAGGTATCTTGGCGCTGACATTTGGGGCACGCCGCCCCAGCAATAAAGCGCTTTTTCACAATTCCATCCTATTCATCTCGGTTCCAACTCTGGTGGCGCTCAATCTCTCCGCGCATTTCCCGATCGAAGATCTCTTCCAACTCTTTACGCGCCTCTTTCACGCGTGAAGCGGCGGCCATATCTTCATTATGCTGAGGTAAGAGGTCTTGCAATACCCGCATATCCAATTTTCGGAACAACACCTCGGCACGTTTTGCCTTGTAAGGATGCATGCCTAAGGACTCTAACGTCTGTCGGCCTAAATCAAGCGCGCCAAGAAATGTCTCCCGCGACAAGGTTTCGACGCCTAAGCCCATGAGCTGATAAGCCTCCACCCGACTTCGTGCTCGCGCTAATATCTTTAAGTTAGGGAAATGCCGCTGACAAAGATCAACAATCTCCATCACTTCATCCGGCGAGTCGGTGCAAATCACAATCGCCTCTGCGCTTTGCGCCCCTGCCGCCCGAAGCAAATCAAGCTGCGTCGCATCACCGTAATACACATCATACCCGAATTTACGTAACAGTTTGATTTGGGTGGGATCACGTTCCAAGATGGTGACACCAATTTTGTTGGCAAACATCAATCGACCAACCACTTGACCAAACCGACCGAAGCCCGCGATGATGACGCGCGCATCATGTTGATCAAATTGCGTCTGTGTCGGTAACTCCTCGGGTTCATTAAAGGTGCGTTCAAACCAGCGTTGCTGCAAGGTAAGCATCAAAGGCGTGGTCATCATCGACAGACTCACCACCACCAGCAAGAAGGCATTCAATTCTTGGCTGAGTAACCCTTCTGCGCGTGCCGCCGTAAAGATCACGAAAGCAAACTCACCGCCTTGGCTAAGCAACACCGCCATTTGACTGCGCGCTTTAGGTGCCACACCAAATAGACGCGCGAGCAGATAGATAAGTAACGCCTTACCACACACCAGTGCAAGTACCGCACCGAGCAAGGTCAGCGGATATTCCAGCAATAGACCGAGATCCACCGCCATCCCAACCGCAATAAAAAACAGCCCCAGCAACAATCCTTTAAAGGGATCGATGGCGGTTTCGAGCTCGTGGCGATACTCACTCTCCGCAAGCAGCACACCCGCAAGGAACGCACCTAACGCCATCGAGAGACCCAACTGCTGCATCGCAAGCGCAATACCAATCACCAAGGCCAGTGCCGCCACGTTAAACAGCTCGCTGACCCCGCTCATGACCACCAAACGGAATAGAGGCCGAAGCAAGAAATGCCCGCCGACCAACAGCGCGCCAATCCCCACAAACATCCATAGCACATCTAACCAGCTGCCGAGACTGCCTCCTGCCAGTGCGGGCATCACCGCCAACATGGGGATCACCGCGATATCTTGGAATAACAGAATCGCAAACCCTGCTTGACCGGATTCACTGCGCATAAGGCGCTGATCCTCCATAATTTTCATCGCAATGGCAGTGGAGGAGAGCGCCATGGCCATGCCCACAATAAAGCCCTGCCGTTCCGTCAGGCCAAACATCACCCCAACAGCACCTATTACCAAGGTGGTCACCACCACTTGGCTACCACCCAGCCCCAGTATCGGCCGGCGCATCTGCAGCAGTTTTTTAGGGTTCAGTTCCAAGCCAATCAGAAATAGCAGCAATACCACCCCGAATTCAGAAAAATGGAGAATAGACTCCACATCGCTGATAAGCCCGAGCCCCCAAGGACCAATCACGATGCCAGCCATCAGATAGCCTAATACCGAGCCCATTCCTAACCGCTGCGCGAGTGGGACGGCAATGACCGCCGCGAGCAGAAAAATAAAGGCCGCAGACAGCAAGTTATGCTCCATGCTCACCTCCCGCATGGGCGAGCGGATCACGAATCCAATCGGCATACAATTCCGCAAACGCATCCCGATCAGCATCACTAACACGGCGTGCCCAATGCAAGACCAACGGCGGAAGCCACTCCATGCGGCAAAGAGCTGCGGTCAGCTCAAACGGCTGGAGAAGCTCTTGCATCGAGTACTTGTTGTATCCGCTTTTAGTGAACGCCTCAGCCGCCCCTCCAGTAGTGACGACAAAACGGCAGGTTTTTCCTGCTAGCGCATCCCCTCCCTCGCCATGTGCAAAACCTTTGCCTAGCACCACATCAATCCATTCTTTCAATAACGCCGGACAGGAATACATTTGTAGCGGGTGTTGAAAARCAATCACATCAGCTTGTTGCACCCGTCGGCGCTCATCGTGCACATCAACCACAAAGTCGGGATAGGTTGCGTAAATATCGTGAACGGTCACGTGCGGAAAAGAAGAGATAGCGGCAAGCAGACGTCGGTTCGCCACCGACTGATCAGGGTCGGGATGGGCAAAGATCACCAACACCGACGCGGGGTCTTGGTATGCATCCTTGTCATTGGGCATAGGCATCCTTGTTATCACGGCAAGAGTCAGTTTTCATGCTTGTTTTTAACCTTAACACACAAAACACACAACACAGATCGCGCCAGTTAGGCCGACTGACGGGGAAATTTGGCAATCCCCGCACCAAGCTGGTATAACGACGACGCACCCAAACCACACTAGCGCACTGAATAATCATGATTAGCTTTTCTGACATCCAATTACTGCGCGGTGGCAAGCCACTGCTCGATCATACCTCTGCCACCATCCATCCTGGCGACAAAGTCGGATTGGTCGGAAAAAACGGCTGTGGCAAATCTAGCTTGTTTGCGCTGCTTCGCCACCAGCTGACGTTAGATGCGGGCAGCTATCATTATCCTAGCCAATGGCAAGTAGCATGGGTGGCACAAGAAACACCCGCACTGGAAAAAAGTGCGCTCGAGTATGTCATTGATGGCGATGCTGAATACCGTGAACTGCAGATGGCCTTGTCGGATGCCGAACAACGCGATGACGGTCATGCCGTAGCGACCTTACACGATAAACTGGATGCCATTGGTGGCTACAGTATTGAGGCCCGCGCCGCCAGTTTGCTCGATGGCTTGGGGTTTAGTCAGGCGCAAATGCAATGGTCCCTCACGCAGTTTTCGGGCGGCTGGCGGATGCGCTTAAACCTTGCCCAAGCACTACTGTGTCGTTCCGACCTCTTGCTACTTGATGAACCAACCAACCACCTCGATTTAGATGCCGTGATGTGGCTGGAAAAATGGCTACAGCAATACCCCGGTACCTTGGTGCTGATTTCCCACGACCGTGACTTTCTTGACCCTGTGGTCAACCGCATTATTCATATTGAGCATCAGCAGCTGAATGAATACACGGGCAATTATTCCGACTTCGAGCAGATGCGGGCGCAGAAGCTGGCGCAACAACAAGCGCAGTTTGAAAAGCAAAAAAAGCAAATTGCCCACATGCAATCTTACATCGACCGCTTTCGTTATAAAGCCTCAAAGGCGCGCCAAGCGCAAAGCCGGATTAAGGCTCTGGAGCGGATGGAAAAGGTGTTGCCAGCGCAATACGATAATCCGTTTAGCTTTACCTTCTTCACCCCAGATGCGCTCCCAAATCCTATCTTGATGATGGACAAGGTCGCAGCGGGGTACGACAAGACGCCGATTGTGGAAAACATCCGCCTCAATCTAGTCCCAGGCGCGCGTATTGGTTTGTTGGGCCGCAATGGTGCGGGTAAGTCTACGCTGATCAAACTCCTTGCTGGCACCTTACCAGCCATGGCCGGTGAGCTCAGTTACTCCCAAGGGGTAAAAATTGGCTATTTTGCGCAGCATCAACTTGATACCTTGCGCATTGACGAAACCCCGCTGCAACATATGAATCGCCTTGCGCCTACCACAGCCGAGCAAACGCTACGTGACTTCTTAGGGCGCTTTGGCTTTCAGGGGGATAAAGCGCTTGAGACCATTGGTCCCTTTTCGGGAGGCGAGAAGGCACGCTTGGTATTAGCGTTATTGGTGTGGCAAAAGCCTAACCTGCTGTTGCTTGACGAACCGACTAACCACCTTGATTTAGACATGCGCCAAGCCTTGACGCTTGCCCTACAATCGTTTGAAGGGGCGATGGTGATCGTCAGCCATGATCGCTTTTTGCTGCGCGCGACCACCGACGATCTTTATCTTGTCGACAACGGCGCGGTGCAACCCTTTGACGGTGACTTACACGACTACCATCGCTGGCTTGGCGAGCAACAGCGTGCCGACCGTGCGGAAAGTAAAAAACAAAACACCGATGACAAAGCCGCCCCCCAGCAACGTCAGGTCGATCGTAAGGCACAAAAGCGTCGCGAGGCCGAACTTCGCCAAAAAACCGCGCCACTTCGTAAAAAAATTGACAGCCTAGACACAAAAATCGAACAGCTCTCTGCCATTATTGCCGATGCAGAGACCAAACTGGCCGACCCAACAATTTATAGCGCAGACCAAAAAGCCCAACTCGCGGAACAATTACAACGCCAGGCTGATGCCAAATCAGCGCTGGAAGAGGTAGAGCAAGAATGGATGGAGCGACAGGAAGAACTGGAAGCCATGGAGGCGGCATTCAATCAAGCCTAATTCCCGGCAAAGCGAATGCAGCCGATCTGTGGCAGTTTTGTTTGCAACACTACGGCAAGCAAGACGTGAAACAGGCGTGTCTTAAATTGCAAGATCAGCATCAGGGCAACGTCAACCTTGCCTTGTTGCTGGCTTGGTTGGAAAGTCATGGCTATGGCCTTGCCCCAGAGAGCCTCAGCCAGCTTAAACAATCGCTTAGCCGCTCTGAGCACTTGCTGATTGCCTACCGCAACCTGCGTCGCGATATCAAACCGCGCGTTGGTGCGGGACAATATAAAAAAATGCTGAATTTTGAGCTCAGCCTCGAAAAGTTCCAGCAACAAGACCTCATCCACGCCTTGAATCAACAAACATGGCTGACCGAATCGCCCTCGCCGTTGGCGTATTATTGCCGTCAGCTCTCGCCCTCGGCCAAATCGCTCTATCCCGCCCTGCGCGCCAGTGTGATCAAAGACGATGAGCAAGGAGACGCCGATGACGCCCTTTGAACCGATTCCCAGCGCCCGTAATCCACACCTACAAACCATCATGCCACGGCTGATACGGCGTCAACCCGTGCTCTCTCCTTTGTGGCAACAGCTGGATTTACCGGATGGTGATTTTGTCGATCTCGCTTGGACGCAGACACCTAAGCCCGGTCAACCGATAGTGGTGCTTTTTCATGGCCTTGCTGGCAGCTTTCATAGCCCATACGCGAATGGGTTACTGGCTGCTTTTCAGCGCCGAGGCTGGTGCGGTGTGGTGATGCACTTTCGCAGTTGCAGTGGCCGATTAAACCGCGTCCCGCGCACTTATCACTCAGGCGAGACACAAGACGCGCGCTATTTTTTGACCACATTACGTATGCGTTATCCTCAGCATCCCATTCATGCTGTGGGCGTATCGCTAGGCGGCAACATGCTGGTGCGCTATTTGGCAGAGTATGCGGACGATCCGATCGTCTCCAGTGGCTGCGCAGTGTCACCCCCCTTAGACCTTGCCGCCTGCTCGTTACGCATTCAGCAAGGATTCTCACGTGTCTACCAAGCGTATCTGCTCCGATCGATGCGGCAAACCCTGTCAGATAAGCTTACGCGGCACGCCCAAGTGGGTCGTTGGCAAGCTGGCGAGCAGCCCCGTATTGCGACCTTATTCGAGTTTGACCAAACCGTCRCCGCACCACTGCATGGATTTGAGGACGCACATCATTACTACCAGCAATGCAGTGGCCTATCCGTGTTGCCTGCGATCCGCACCCCTTTGACCATCATTCATGCCAAAGACGATCCTTTTATGACCGACGCGGTGATCCCAACCACGCCATTACCGGCCAATATACGCTATCAACTCACTGACCATGGCGGACATGTTGGGTTTGTCACTGGCCGTTGGCGTGCACCGCGTTTATGGTTGGAAGAGGCAGTGCCCGCGTGGATAGCTGAGCAACTCGACACCTGATGCCCCTATTCGTCACGATAAATTGTGACTGAATCGACATAGATACACTGCACCTACGCGCATAATTCGGTAAAATGGGAGCTAATTCACAACCTAAGCACGGAGATGGCGTCCGTGCCATCTAGGTGTCAGCAAAAGGTGATGTAGTATGATGGTTCCATGGCAATCTGTGCCAGCCGAAACCTTGACCAATTTAATTGAGCACTTTGTGTTGCGGGAAGGGACAGATTACGGTGAGCAGGAAGTCAGCTTTGCTGAGAAAGTTGAACAAGTGCGCGAACAATTAAAATCCGGCGATGCCGTGATTGTATACTCTGAGCTGCATGAGACAGTGGATATTCGTCGTCAGCGCGATCTCAGACCGTAACACCGCCTCCCATTGTGGGCTGCGGTGTAAATTCAGACTGATCAATGACAGGGCTCGTCATGTCGGCTAAACACCCAATCATCGCTGTGACCGGTTCATCTGGCGCAGGCACAACCACGACCTCCGAAGCGTTTCGCAAGATGTTCAATATGATGAACATCAAAGCCTCTTGGTTAGAGGGCGATAGCTTTCACCGCTTCACGCGGCCAGAGATGGATGTTGAGATCCGTAAAGCACGTGAACAAGGTCGTCATATTAGCTACTTTGGCCCCACGGCCAACGACTTCCCACGCCTTGAGCAATTTTTTAAAGAATATGGCGAACAAGGCACCGGCAAGTATCGTCGTTATCTACACACCTTTGATGAAGCCGTGCCTTATAATCAAATGCCGGGCACCTTCACTCCCTGGCAAGATCTGCCTGAAAATACCGACGTATTATTTTATGAAGGCTTGCATGGCGGAGTGGTGGATGGTGACGTCAATGTCGCCCAACATGTTGATTTACTGATCGGCATGGTGCCTATCGTTAACTTGGAGTGGATTCAAAAGTTTGTCCGCGATACGCGCGACCGCGGCCATTCCCGCGAGGCCGTTACGGACTCCATTGTGCGTTCCATGGACGATTACTTGCACTATATTACGCCGCAGTTTTCTCGCACGCATATTAACTTCCAACGCGTCCCAACCGTAGATACATCTAACCCGCTGAATGCAAAAGGGATCCCGTCACTCGACGAAAGTTTTGTCGTGATCCGCTTTCGTGGCATGAAGAACGTCGATTTTCCTTATTTACTGCAAATGATCAGTGGCGCCTTTATGTCTCGGCACAACACGCTGGTCGTGCCCGGCGGTAAAATGGGATTTGCGATGGAGCTGATTATTCGCCCCTTGATCCAACAGTTGATTGAGAAAGGCAAGATAGGTTAAGCGCCGTAGCGCACTTAACGTGTATTACTTCTCAGGTCGTGATCTTAGCCACATTTTTGCCGAATTTTTAGGCGGTTGGCTTAGATCAAAATCAAGAAATCCAGATAGAAAAAAGATACACTCTTGTTAACATACAGTGAGCTTGTAGCCTGCGCCAAGACCTCGTATTCTGTGCATTGGACTGATGGGTTTCCATTCAGACAAAGACAGGACGTCGTTGCCGGGCAACACATGCAGAGGAAATAAGTTATATGGTTCCAGGAAAACCTCAAACAGACCCTACACTCGAGTGGTTCCTTTCACATTGTCATATTCACAAGTACCCGTCCAAAAGTACTCTGATCCATGCAGGGGAAAAGGCGGAGACCTTGTACTACATCGTGAAAGGTTCTGTGGCCGTACTAATCAAAGATGAAGAAGGCAAGGAGATGATCCTGTCTTACCTTAACCAAGGTGACTTCATCGGCGAACTTGGTCTGTTCGAAGAGGACCAAGAGCGCACCGCATGGGTACGTGCGAAATCACCTTGCGAAGTGGCAGAAATTTCATTCAAGAAATTCCGCCAGCTGATCCAAGTTAACCCAGACATTTTGATGCGTCTCTCCTCTCAGATGGCGCGTCGCCTGCAAGTGACCAGCCAGAAAGTGGGAGACCTTGCCTTCCTGGACGTGACCGGCCGCATTGCACAAACCCTACTGAACTTGGCGAAGCAACCTGACGCCATGACTCACCCTGACGGCATGCAAATCAAGATCACGCGTCAGGAAATCGGTCAAATTGTTGGCTGTTCGCGTGAGACGGTTGGGCGTATCCTTAAAATGCTGGAAGAGCAGAATCTTATCTCAGCTCACGGTAAAACCATTGTGGTTTACGGCACACGCTAATCCTCGCGTGTTGCGATAAAACCGGCGCTTTTGCGTCGGTTTTTTATTTTTATTGACTGGAAACTCATTACCTAAGTTCTACACTTCAAAAACGACCCATCTAACAACTGATTAACAGGATGTCGTTTATGAGAAGCTTACGTCACACCCTTGCTGCATTGCTACTCGCGGCGGTTTCTTCAACTGCTGCGGCGAATATCACCATTGTCCACCCAGAACCACGGGCTGGCTCTGCCCTCGATTTATACGCTATCGACTTGATTGAGTTTTTAGCGGAAAAATCGGGTGAGTCTGTCACGTTACAGGCCTTTCAAGGCCAAATTGGCTCTCAGTCTCGTAAAGTAGAAATGCTGAAACAAGGACGACTGACGGTAGATTGGCTCGGGGCCGACCGTACCCTTGAGTCAGAGTTACTTCCCATCCGTTATCCAGTTTTTCGGGGTCTCTTAGGCCATCGCTTGTTCATTACTAATCAAGCCACCGAACCCAAGCTTGCACAAATCAGTGACCAAGCAGGGCTCAATAATCTGACCATGATCCAAGGGCAAGGCTGGGCCGATGTGAAGGTCTTGCAGTCAGCGGGATTTCGGGTTCGAGAAATTTCAAGCTTTGAGAATATCTTTAAAGCCGTCGATACCGGACGGGCAGACCTCTTCCCGCGTGCGCTTATCGAACCTTTTAGCGAACTGGCAGAGCGACCTCAATATGCAAATCTGTTGGTCGATCCGCACTTAATGCTGATCTATCGCTTCCCGATGTTCTTGTTTGTATCGCCCCAAAACCCAGAGGTGGCGACCATGCTCAATGATGCCTTTGCGGCCGCCTATCAAGACGGATCCTTCATCGAATTTTTTGAGAATGCGCCTCTGGTAAAAGAGACCTTTGAGAAAGCCAATATTGGTGAGCGCACCTTTATTCGCGTCGACAACCCACATCTGAGTAATGAAACTCAGGCGATTGACGATAAATTCTGGCTCGATATTGAAAGTCGCTAAACACAGCCACCCAAAAAAGGAGAGCATCGCTCTCCTTTTCTTCTCTCGCCACTATTGATGCGTACTTTCAAAGATTTTATCAGCCGAGGCGGCGACAAAACCTTGATAAAGTTCACCGTCCGGAAGCGGATACCGTTTCGCAAACTCGTAGAACCCCCCCGGAATATCATGGCGTGCATCGCTAAATTGCACCGGCACGCGATCAGCCATCGTCGAGGATTGCTCCAAAAAGACTGATGCATCCCCTTTGACCTCCCCGCCAGATTCGTTAATGGTAAAACCATTTTGGCGCAAGGTATCGTTAACCGCTTGACAGCTATCATGGTTGTTCAGCTGATTCACGCTGACGGTAAAGTGGTTCGCCCCATAGCCATGCGCTGCCACCCAAGCTGCATATTCACTTTCATCCGCTAACGTCTTGTAGGTTTGCCAATCCAACTCCCACAAACGTCCTTGATGAAGAAAATCGCTCCCTTTCAGCGCATCATCGTCTACATTCGCCACTAAGTCGCGCACGATGGATTGCAATGTTGTCGAGCATTGGCCCACCATCAATTCACTAATAAACACTTTCGGCATCAAAGGGTCGGGATGCTCGTAGTGACGTGCGTTGAGCTTCTTCGCTTCAAAGGTGTACTCACCTTTCGGTTCATAGCCCAACGCAATAAAAGGACGGGCAAGCTTGTCCAGCCCTACATTAGGCAGTGCAAAGGTGCGCAGTGCAATGTGATCATTGATCAGGGGTTGGCCTTCTTCGAGCAACCCATGCACTTTCTGCGCAGAAGGGCAAAGACGCTGGGTGTAGTCTTGCCACAGTCTGTCAAATAACGCTTGGCAACTATCCATGTTGTTCTCCTTAATCAAGAGGCGTGATCCCCGGCGCAAAGCTCTCGGGCAAGGTGACCTGCTCGCCTTCCATCGATGCCATAGGGTAGGCACAATAATCGGCGGCATAATAAGCACTTGGACGCAGGTTACCCGACGCGCCCGGACCACCAAATGGTGCATCCCCACTGGCACCGGTCAATTGACGGTTACGGTTTACAATACCGGCGCGAATATGGTCAAGGAAGTATTGCCATTCACCATCGTCGTCACTGATAAGGCCTGCCGATAAGCCGTAGCGGGTATCATTCGCTTTCGTCAATGCATCGGCCATATCGGTGTAACGCTGCACCTGCAATAAAGGACCGAAGTATTCTTCATCGGGTAACTCGGCGATCCCGCTAACATCAATGATCCCCGGCGAGATCACGGCATCATGGCGATGTTCACAAGCGACGACTGGCTTGCCACCGAGATCGATCAGTTTTTGCTGAGTGGCTAAGATCCCTTCGGCTGCCGCCACAGAGATCTGTGCGCCCATAAAGGGCGCCGGATCATCGAATTGGCCGCCCACACGGATCGTTTTAGTCCACGCTGCCAAGCGCGCCAAGATCTTGTCACCCACCTCCCCTTTAGGAAGAAGCAAACGACGTGCACACGTACAACGCTGACCGGCACTGAGGTAAGCCGATTGAATAATGGTATAAACCGTGGCATCCACACCACTATGTTTATCACTGATAACCAGTGGGTTATTGCCCCCCATTTCCAATGCCAGCATTTTGTCCGGTTGGCCGGCAAACTGGCGATGGAGGATGTGTCCGGTGTTGGCACTCCCGGTAAATAGAAGGCCATCAATACCTCGCGCTTGTGCTAGCGCTTCGCCGGTATCACGACCCCCTTGCACCAAGTTAATCAGCCCAGCAGGTAGACCGGCTTCTAACCAGTAGCCAAGGGTTTGTTCAGCCACTTTAGGCGTCAGTTCGGATGGCTTGAAAACCACACTGTTTCCGGCCAATAGTGCCGGGACAATATGGCCATTAGGCAAGTGACCGGGGAAATTATACGGCCCAAACACTGCCATCACACCAAGGGGACGATGCCGCAGTACAGCTTGCGTACCATTGACGTCTTTTTCCCGCGATCCTGTACGTTCATGGTAAGCGCGCAGCGAAATGGCAATTTTACCCACCATGGCGCCCACTTCGGTTTTGGTTTCCCAAAATGGCTTACCGGTTTCTTCAGCGATGGTACGCGCCAGATCGTCGGTATTGGCTTTCACAATTTCAGCGAAGCGTTCTACCAAGGCTTGGCGCTCGGCAAAATCGGTATTCCGCCAAGTAAGAAAGGCTTGTCGTGCCGCGCTTACCGCTTGTTCAACCTGCGGTTTCGTGGCTTCATTGCCTTGCCAAATACAACGGCTATCAAAAGGGTTTAGCGAAGTCATGACGTCGCCTTCACCCGGCGTCCATTCACCATTGATCAAATGGCCTGCGGTTTGATGTGTCATCCTTACTCCTCCATCGCGATCAAACGGAGTCGATCGCCGTCTTTAACTTGCAGCGCTTCGGCAACCTCTGGCGCAATCACAACGTGATTGGTTTCCGGATCAAGTGCCGCTTTCGCCGCAGTCGCGCGGAAGCCCGCAAAATCGGTATTCGAAATTAAGTAGTGCTGAGCACTGCTATGCTCACGCACGCTAGCCGTCGCATTAAATGAATGGCGGACCGATTCGATATTGTGGCGCAAACACTCGACCGTTGGACCGGCATCAAAGATGTCCACATATCCTCGGCATGAAAAGCCTTCTTTCTCCAACAGACGCAGTGCTGGCCGTGTTTTCGGGTGCACTTGTCCAATCACAGCACGCGCTTCTTCACTCAACAGACTGACGTAAATCGGCAACTTAGGCATTAAGTCGGCAATAAACCCTTTCGCACCGATACCGGTTAGGTAATCGGCCAAAGTAAAGTCAATCGAAAAGAAGTTGTCCTTAAGCCACTGCCAGAACGGCGAATTGCCATCATCATCAGACACGCCACGCATTTCGGCAAAAATCACATCCGCAAAGCGCTCAGGAAACTCAGCGAGCATCAAGAAGCGACACTTGGAAAGCAGTTTACCGTTGAGGCCACCTCGAAACTCAGGACGCAAAAACAGGGTGCAAATTTCCGTCGCTCCGGTGTAGTTGTTACCAAACGTCAGCACTTCAACAATGTTATGGACATTGAGCTTGCGCGATGAGTGCACCACTTTAGTTAAGTGATAACTATAAAAGGGGCTATCGAGGCCGATTGCCGCCTCGATCCCCGTGGTGCCCGCAACCTCACCTGTTTCGGTATCTTCGGCCACCATCAGGTAGCCTTCCATGCCAGGGCTAGTGACGTGCTTGGCAAAGCTTTCTAGCGAATTGTTGATACGTCCTTGTAGCAAATCGGCATCAACCGGCAATGAGGTAAATCCATGACCGGACTCTTCCGCACACAACATCAGTGCATCAAAATCTGACGCACGGATAGGCCGAATAACTAACATCTCAAATCCCTCCGAGTGTAAAGGCCGCCTTATGCAGCAACGACCTTCGCAATAGCACGATCAAGGCGCGCCATACCTTCTTCAATATCCGCTTTGGTAATCACCAATGATGGGGTGAAACGCACCACATTCGGGCCCGCGACCAGCACCAGCAAGCCTTCCTCACCGGCCGCCACTAAGATGTCTCGCGCACGCCCTTCCCACTCCTTGTTGAGTGCCGCGCCAAGCAACAAACCTTTACCGCGCACTTCACTGAAGATGCCGTATTTATCGTTGATCGCTTCTAGACCATCGCGGAACCACTGTTCGCGCTCAATAACACCGTCAAGAACCTCGGGTTTGGTCACTTCGTCCACCACCGCTTCTGCGACCGCACATGCCAAGGGGTTACCGCCATAGGTTGAGCCATGCGTCCCCGGTTTCATGTGTGCCGCTAGGGCTTCGGTGGTCAACATGGCACCAATCGGGATCCCCCCACCCAGTGACTTAGCGGTGGCTAAGATATCGGGAGCGACGCCCGATTGTTGATACGCATAGAAGGTGCCCGTACGGCCATTACCGGTTTGCACTTCATCGAAGATCAGCAAGGCATTGTGTTTGTCACACAGCTCACGTACACCTTCCAAGAAACCCGGCTCTGGAGGAATAATGCCGCCTTCACCTTGCAGTGGCTCCATCATCACCGCACAAGTGCGATCGGAGATATGATCAGCCAGCGCTGCTAAGTCATTGTATGGCAGGTGGGTAATATCACCCGGCTTAGGACCAAAACCGTCAGAATAAGCAGGTTGACCGCCCACGGTGACCGTGAAGAAGGTGCGACCATGGAAACCTTTGCTAAACGCAATGATTTCGCTTTTGTGCTCGCCGTGTTCTTCTTTTGCCCAGCGGCGCGCCAACTTTAGCGCTGCTTCGTTCGCTTCGGCGCCAGAGTTTGCGTAGAAAACACGATCCGCAAATGACAACTCAGTGAGGCGCTTTGCAAGACGCAATGCAGGTGCATTCGTCATGACGTTGCTTAAGTGCCAAAGCTTTTGAGCTTGCTCAGTCAACGCATCCACCATGACGGGATGACAATGGCCCAAACAGCTCACCGCAATCCCACCCGCAAAGTCGACGTACTCTTGCCCTTCTTGGTCCCAAATGCGGGAGCCTTTGCCGTGATCTGGGATCATGGGCATCGGGTTGTAGCAAGGTACCATCACTTCATCAAAGAGTTTACGTTCTACTTTTTTGTCCATCGTCATCACTCAATCCTTCTGTGTTTTTTCCATGACGCATAGTATTTACATTCTTTTAACCGCGGCAATAGCAGATTATTTTTTCTTTTCAGCAGAATAACAAATACCATGCAAATTAGAGATATAGTTATGCACAAAGTGTGAGGCGAAAGAAGCGCCTAATCAGCAAGGCTGAGATGCCTGTAAGGCATGAGTGGTGCGGGATGACGGTGATGGCTGCATAAGGTTGCAGCCACTGATAATCACGTCAGAAAAAACGAAATGTGAAAATAGTGATAAAGATCGCTATTTTTTGTAACTATTGCTGTAAGAAATTCGCCAGTAAGTCATGGCCGTGTTCAGTCAAAATGCTCTCCGGATGGAATTGTACCCCCTCAATTGGCAGGGTTCGGTGCTTCAATCCCATAATGATTTGGCGACCATCGGGCTCAGTGGTGGTCGCTGTCACGGTCAAACAATCAGGCAGGGTTTGCGGGTCAACCACCAACGAGTGATACCGTGTGACGATAAACGGACTGGGTAAGCGGTTAAATACCCCTTGATGATCATGTTCGACCAACGACGTCTTACCGTGCATCACCGCATTGGCGCGGATCACCGACGCACCAAAGACCTGTGCAATGGACTGATGGCCAAGACACACGCCTAAAATCGGTATCTGTCCGGCAAAATGGCGAATGACCTCGAGAGAAATCCCCGCCTCATTCGGCGTACAAGGACCAGGAGAGATCACTAAATGGGAGGGCTCCATCGCCTCAATGTCTGCGATAGCCAACTCGTCATTGCGTTTAACACACACGTCCACGCCCAATTGGCAAAAGTACTGATAGAGGTTGTAGGTAAAGGAGTCGTAATTATCGATGATAAGAAGCACTGTGCTGCGCCATCCGATTGAAAACCGGAATGATGCTAACACAGTGCCTGACAAGCGTCATCCGCGGGCGGTGTTGCCACTGCCCGCAGTGATTAAATTAACGTAGTTGGCAACGGAAGCCGGTGTAACGGACCGACATGGGCTGACTCGCCGGCGCACTGCCACAATAGACGGGGATCAAACCCAGCGCTTTCACAGTGACCTCGATACGATCATCTTTATCAAGTTTCAGCCCTTTTACCAATGGGCTTTGCGTATCAAAGGTGCGTTGTGAGCGCCATTTCATCCAAGCGTGATCAGGACTTTTTTGTCCATTCAGCATCGGAATAATCGGCAAAATACTGCGGTTATTAATGGTAACCGATACAGGCACAACCGGATCCGGATACGCCAAAGACACAATCACAGGGTCATGATCTGACGAAGAGAACGGATTGGTCGATTTCACCAAATCCCCAGTGTAACGACGACCGTATTCAAACAAGGTGCTTTCGACCGAGTTGATGTGCCAGTCTTCCACACCGACGACTTTTTCCGCCAAGCTAGCGCTGGCGATGGCGTGGTCGAGACTCCCCAATTCACCCGAGTACGAGTAGGAATAGGCTTTATCACCCAATCGCGCCGTGGCGAGATTGATATAGCCCAGGCCTTTCTCTACCGCTTGTGCGGTCGGATGCATAGGTACACCGCGAATTTCCGTGCCTGCGGCTGTCATGATATCGCGCTGATTCGGCTGACGTTGGTAGTCGGTTAATACACGGACCGGATCTTCTTTCGCGTACGCATTGAGATCGCCAAGGATCAATACGTCTCCATCCAGCTGCTGCAGACGATCGCGTAATGTCACTGCCGCGGAGACACGGAAAGCATTACAATGTCCTTGTAAATCTGCGGTATCCGTCTCGAATTCACCCGCGATCCAATCTTCATAACAGCCTGATCCTTTCGACTTAAAGTGGTTAACCACAATATGTAACGGCTCGCCATTAATGCTAAACGCTTGCAGCAGGCTGTCGCGTTGATACTTATTAAGCTCGCGCGTTTCGCCCTCAGGGTTTTCACCACTTATATGCTGCTCGGGCATAGCAACCGCTTGTGCGTCACCGGCTAACGAGACTTTTGCAGGGCGGTAAATCATGCCGACCATGATCGCATCAGAGCCAAAAAACGCGCCCTGATTTTTCACCGCATCGCTAGGTTCAACAAACTGATAATGGTCTGCAGGATCCGCAAACTCTGCGTTGAGGTGGGTCACCAAATCGGCAATGGCGCTTCCAGCTTCAAACCCATTATTTTCAAGTTCCATCAAGCCAACGATATCAGCATCCATCGCGCGGAGGGCATTGACAATCTTGGTACGTTGGAGCTCAAACTCAGCGGCGGTTTTAGCGCCTCGGTTGCAACCACGCTTGGCGTCCGCATGGTCGCGATCTTTACAGGTGACATTTAAAGGGCCACCAATGGCGCTGGCACTGGTGAAATAGTTGAGTACGTTAAAGCTGGCGACTTTAATGTCGGTATTCGGTACCGTCGCGGGTGCATCTTGACGATCGTGAAGGTGTACAATGTCACCGGCGGTAATGGTGTTGGTCGCCACTAAACGGTACTGATCGTAGCTAAAGCCCATCACGCCAGACAAATGCTCAATACGATCGCCAATACGTAGATAGCCTTGCTCAGCGTCGAGTCCAGGGAAATAGGGAATTTGTCCATCTTTGGCTTTTTGATCACTTTCGATATAAAGCTGATTCGCCGCATTGTTCGCCGCAAGCGCTTTCGCTTCGTCGGTTAACGCTGGATAAAGTTGCGTGGGTTTAAATAAAGGAGTGCGGTGCGTTAACACCATATTGTTGCGAAACGCGTCGTAGTCAAAGCCAAAATTACGGGTGATCACCAGCTCACTGTCCGCGTCCATGGTCACATACATGCCTTCGTAACGCTCAAGTGCATCCTTTAACGACTCACCGTGATCCACACGAATGGCAGTCGGGGCCAACGGGCCATAATACGGGCCCTTAGCCACTTGATTATCGGTCACACCCAATTGCGTATGACCATAATACTCTTTGACCTTACCACTGGCACATAAGGTGTCACCGGGCTGCAAATTGAGAGCATCAGCGTCCCGCAAGTACACAAACAAGCCATCGGACGTGGCGCGATTGCCATCCCCTTGAGGATCTTGAATCCAAACCCCTTTATAAAGGCCTTGGGTCACCGCAGTGACCACACCTTGTACCGCATAGGTTTTATCGGAGCTGTATTTGCCCGCCGGGACCAATGGGCTGCGCTCACCGTCACCTTGGATCGCATAAATGGGCGTGGTGGGCGTCATACCGCACTGGTAGGTTTGCTCGAGGGGGGCTTTGGCGGCCGCGGGCATGGCGAGTCCCGCCATCATCAATGCTAGCGGCGACCACATCAGTGGCTTTTTCATACCTGTTCCTTCACGTAGTTTGAGTGATTACTCGAATTTCGCGCGCATTATTAACGATGGATACACAGAATGGCGTGATTTGGCTCGCATCAGAAACAGTTACTATTGATGGACTTATAAGAAGTGAGAGTTGGGTTCCGGTCTGATCAAAAAAGCAGCGGAATCGGCCGCTGCTTTTTTATACCGTCATATTCGTGTGCTACACGCGTGGAACAAAACCCACGGCGTCATACACTTTACGCAAGGTTTGCTGTGCGCGTGCCGATGCATGCTCAGCACCTTTTTGCATCACACTGTCGAGCAGTGCACGGTCAGCGCGGTACTCATGATAACGCGCTTGGAGAGGCTCGAGCATCGCCACCACCGCTTCAGCCGTATCTTTTTTCAGATGGCCATACATTTTGCCTTCGTAGGCTTTTTCTAGTGCGGCAATTGACTCACCGGTCGCCCCGGACAGCAAACCAAGCAAGTTAGAGACACCCGGCTTTTGCTCGATATCAAAATGGACACGCGGAGGTTCTTCCGAGTCGGTAACCGCACGTTTGATTTTCTTGGCAATGGCTTTGGGATCTTCGAGCAAACCAATCACGTTATTACGGTTATCATCCGACTTCGACATTTTCTTGGTCGGATCTTGCAAGCTCATCACCCGAGCATTCACATCAGGAATGTAAGGCTCAGGCATGGTAAAGACATCGCCGTAACGGTTGTTAAAGCGCGTGGCAATGTCACGGGCAAGTTCTAGGTGCTGCTTCTGATCATTACCTACAGGCACTTGATTGGTTTGATACAGCAAAATATCTGCCGCCATCAGCACTGGATATCCAAATAGACCGGCGTTGATATTCTCAGCATGACGCTGCGATTTATCTTTAAACTGAGTCATGCGGTTCAGCTCACCCATTTGGGTGTAACAGTTCAATACCCAGCCCAATTGCGCATGCTCTGGCACGTGCGATTGTACAAACAAGTTACTTTTCTCGGGGCTCACGCCCACCGCCAAGCACAACGCCAGCGCATCCAAGGTTGCTTCGCGTAACGCATCCGCATCTTGATGAACGGTAATCGCATGCAAATCCACCACACAGTATTGGCAGTCATAATCATCTTGCATCTGTTCCCACTGACGCAGCGCGCCTAGATAGTTACCGATACTTAGTTCACCCGAGGGCTGCACACCACTCAGTACAATGGGTTTTGAAGATTGACTCATGATGATTAGGTTCCTTTACGCGTTGCCCAACCGGGCGGTAGTTATGTTGCTATATAATCGTTATGCTTGGTGGCTGGCGACCACGGCTTGTAGCTCACTGAATGAATCCAGCACATAGTCAGGACGGCTATCGCTAATCGGTTCACCGTAGTTGTAGCCATAGGTTAACCCGACAGAAGCGATGCCTGCATTCTGGGCTGCCAAAATGTCATTTTTTGAATCACCGACCATCAACATTTGTGCATTGGTTAAGCCATGCTTGTCTCGCAAATGGTGCAACCCTTCTGGGTTTGGCTTGTTGGTCGGTAAGCTATCGCCTCCCAACACATCGGTAAACAAGGCTGCTAATCCTAAGTCTTCTAGGATGGCGGGCACAAATGCCACGGGTTTGTTTGTCACCACACCCAGTTGATAACCTTGCTGATGCAGCGCGACCAAGGTGTCTTTCACGCCCGGATACAGCACGGTTTTTTCATGGCCGTTATTGTCGTAGTGGAAGTTAAAACGCTCACGGGCACGAGCGACCAAATCGGCATCCAAGTCAGTGGCAAAATCATGACGACGCGACAGCGCACGACGGATCATAATATCGGCACCGTTACCAATCCAACCTGTAACTTGTTCCACCGTCACGGTGGGCATGTCCAAGTCGGCCAGCATCATCTGTAACGCTTGAGTTAAGTCCGGTACGCTGTCGACCAAGGTACCATCGAGGTCGAAGGCAATATAACGAAGGCTCATACTACTTACCTATTTACAGTTGCAAGCGCGGTGCGCATCTCATCAATGGCCGCTTTATAGTCGGGTTGCCCAAAAATCGCAGAACCGGCAACAAACATATCTGCCCCTGCTTGGGCAATCTCGGCGATATTGTCAGCTTTCACACCGCCATCAATTTCCAGTCGGATGTCTCGACCGCTGGCATCAATACGTGCGCGCACGTCACGCAGTTTATCCAAGGTGCTTGGAATAAACGATTGGCCACCRAAACCGGGATTCACGGACATCAACAAAATCATGTCGAGTTTGTCCATCACGTAATCAAGATAATGCAGTGGTGTGGCGGGATTAAATACCAGCCCGGCTTTCATGCCGTGATCTTTAATCAATTGTAAGGTGCGATCGATATGGTCACTGGCTTCAGCGTGGAAGGTTATCATATCGGCGCCAGCTTTGGCGAAGTCGGGAATAATGCGGTCCACCGGCTTAACCATGAGGTGCACGTCAATCGGGGCGGTAATGCCGTAATCGCGCAGCGCCTGACAAATCGGCGCGCCAAAGGTGAGATTAGGCACGTAATGGTTATCCATTACATCAAAGTGGATCACATCTGCACCCGCGGCGAGTACCTTTTCTACATCCTCGCCCAAGCGCGCAAAATCTGCTGATAAAATCGATGGCGCGATCAAAAAATCCGTCATAGTTGTCGCCTCACTTGCCAAAAAGTCGCCGCAATTCTACCCGATCTCGCTCGCGCTGTCTTATTCGATCCCGCTTTTCTACCTGAACAGCTGACAAAATACATACCCCCAACTAGGGTTGGATAAGAGCGACAAAAAAGGAGGCATCATGACAACAAAATTAGGCGTTTGGGACGTCATCAAAAGTGTGATTGCCGCGCTTTTTGGTGTGCAGTCGGAGCAAAACCGCCAACGCGATTTTGCTCAAGACTCACCCGCTGCATACATCGTGATAGGCGTGGTGATGATTGGTGTATTTGTCGCAACTTTGCTTGCCATTGTCGGCATGATTACCTAATGCCGCTTTTCAGTTAGGGTTGGGGTGCAAACAGTGCCAACAGCTCATCCACTTTATTACGCCCATTCCCATTGCGGCTAATGGTGCGTTTGACTCGTACCACGTTGAAGGTCGCACCACGATATAAACGGCGGGTATAAGGGGTGTCGTGGTTTGAAATAAGAACCGGGATCCCACCCGCCATCGCTGCCTGCTCTGCATGCTCGGCCAATAACGCTTGATCATCCAGCGTAAAGCCGTTGGTGGCATAGGTGGTAAAATTCGCCGTTGCGGTTAAAGGCGCATAAGGAGGATCGCAATACACCACGTCGCCCAGCTTAGCGCGAGCAAAACTTTCCGCATACCCTTCACACACAAACTCTGCCCGTTGTGCTTTTTCGGCAAAAAAGAACAGCTCTTTTTCAGGAAAGTACGGTTTCTTGTAAGACCCAAAGGGAACATTAAATCCGCCTTTTTTGTTGTAACGGCACAGGCCATTGAAGCCGTGACGATTCATGTACAAGAAATAGAGCGAGCGAAGATACGGATCTTGCGTGGCATTAAAGTCTTCCCGCACTTGCAAATATTGCGCTTTTTGATTGTAGTCTTGACAGAAAAAGGCGCGTGCATCATCGACAAACCGTGCTGGGGTTTGTTTGATAATGTTATAGAGATTAATCAAGTCGGGATTAATATCAGCCAAGATATAGCGGTCATAGTCGGTGTTTAAAAACACCGACCCTGCGCCGACAAAAGGCTCGATCAGCGTGTCCCCTTCGGGAAGATGACGGCGAATGTCATCGACCAGCGAATACTTACCGCCAGCCCACTTTAGAAACGCGCGATGCTTTTTCATTGCCCCTTGTCATTCTCCGCGATATGAAAGGGGGCGGATTGTACCTTATTTTGTTTCATCAATCAGCGGATTTTACTGCCCATTTGCACGATTGATTTCACGGTGAATTTGGCTAAATGATTTCACGAATGGCTGCAGCGCACGGACATTATCGGCCAGCGTGAGTTCTGCGCGACGCGCCGCGGTGACACTCTCATAATCGCCCAGTAATACCATGTACCAAGTGCCGCCATTTCGGCGAGTTTGATAAACCTGAGCACGCCCCTCCAGTTGATAGTTCGCAATCAAATCAACTGCATCTTGGCGCGATTGTAAGGCGGCCAGCTGTAACGCATAGCGCTGCGCAGGCACCGCCAGCAGAGCTTGGGCATCTAATGGCAAGGTCTGGTTCGCGGACGCTGGCTGAGATGCAGCTTCCGGTTGCGCTGTTTGGCTTGGAGCGGCAGGCTCTGGGCGGCTGTCTGGTGCCGCCGGAGTAGGCGGTGTTTGTGCCAGCTCAGGGATCAAGGGTTCGTCAACGGCCTCAGTACCATCACCACCTGCATCCTGCTCTTCAATCATGGCATCGACCACGTCATCAGGCACGACAACGCGTTTGCCTTCATCTCCGCGGCCAACCGTCAAGCCTTCGCCATTAACCTCTTCTGGCAATGAGACTGTGTCCTCAGTCACCGAGCCTGACTGGCTAGTGCGGTTTGAAGTACTGGCTGGGTTTTGGTCCATGCCTTTCTCGGTGCCTTGGCCAGCAGTCACGGCGCTCTCTGGCTCGCCCTGCTGTTCGCGGAGTAAGTCATCAAGATTCTTTAACCCTTCTGGCAATACCATGCCCGAGGACTGATCATCACTTGGGCTCGGGAAGTACCACCAAATCACACCAGCACCCACGACCATGAGCACCACGGCCAATACCAGCATGGTAAAGGGTTTATTACGCGAGGGCTTTTTCTTCTCGTCACTCACTGTGCCTGTCTCCTGATTGTCCTTGCCCATGATCATGCCCGGATAGAGGGTTTGATTGGCCAGCTTGGCCAGCCATTGTTTTTTCTTGGTCGCATCAATGCGTCGGGTCACCGCCAACACATCGATAAACATTTCTTCCTCTCCCTCATTTAAGGGCGAGACTTCTAACTCTAACGGCTTTTGGCCTTGGCCATATGACACCTGACGAAGCCACTTGTTCAACTTTCCGGGCAACGCAAAAAGCACCACATTGATGCGCCAATGATCTTGGTTTTGTGCCTGTAAAACCAGTGCCCAAAGTTCAGACAATAAATTCGGGCTAAGACGGTGGGCATCATCAATGACAATTAACGCATCACATCCACTGTCGCCTAGCATCATCGTCAGACTGTCGACTAGCGGATCGGCCTCATTAAAGACGCCATCTTTGACAATTTGACGAAGCAAAATAGCACGGCGTTGTGCATCATTTTGTGCCGTGTGACACACCAGTAAGGAGTGGACCGACGCGTCGGCCCATTGCTCCATATAGCGCTCACTGAGCCAGGTTTTACCCGCGCCAGTCGGACCGGTGACCTGGATAAGGTTAGAGCTAAAGCGGGTAAGAAACTGCAGGCGTGATAAGAGCTGGGTTTGGCTTTCCAGCTCCAAGGCCAAAGTATCAAAGGTGTTTGTCATGCATTCAATGGTTAACCGGCATCAATCACATCCGCTAACAGCTGATGTGGAACATCTGCAACCACTTGCGCTTGGCCGATCGCTGTTGGCAGTACCAAACGCAACTGTCCTGAAAGCACTTTTTTATCACGCATCATGTGCTTAATAAAAGCATCGTAGTTCATCTGGACAGGGACGTGCACGGGAAGCTGCGCTTTTTCGAGCAAGGCAGTGATGCGGGACACACTTTGTTCGTCCAGCAAACCATGACGTTGTGCCGTGTGAGCAGCAAGCACGGTGCCCGTTGCAACCGCTTCACCATGTAACCAGTTGCCGTAGCCCATCTCCGCTTCAATCGCATGACCAAAGGTGTGGCCCAGATTAAGCAGAGCACGTACACCGGCTTCGGTTTCATCTTGCGCAACCACATCAGCTTTGATTTGACAGCAGCGACGAATCGCATAACTTAACGCGTCGGGTGACAAGGCGGTCAACGCCGCCATTTCGCTATCGAGCCAGTCAAAAAAAGGCGCGTCGGCGATAATGCCGTATTTGATTACCTCAGCCATTCCCGCCGCAAACTCTCGATCTGGGAGAGTGCAGAGTACCTGAGTGTCAATCACCACCGCTTTGGGTTGGTAAAACGCACCAATCATATTTTTACCCAAAGGATGATTGATGGCCGTTTTCCCGCCAACTGACGAGTCAACCTGCGCCAATAAGGTGGTGGGAACTTGAATAAAATCTACCCCGCGTTGATAACAAGCGCTGGCAAAGCCAACGATATCACCAATCACACCGCCACCCAGTGCCACCAGCACCACATCGCGATTGTAGTTATTTTCAAGTAGGAAGGTATYGATAGTATTGAAGGTTTCTAGCGATTTGTACGCTTCACCATCGGGTAAGCTAAGGCAGGCGACATCTTGTGCCCCTGCCTGCTTAAGCGTCGAGACCAGTTTCTCGCCATATAATGGCATCACTGTCTCGTTGCTTATCACAGCAACCCGACGCGAACGTACGTTTTCAAACAAGCTGGCATCTGCCAGCAGCCCTTCGCCGATAGAGATAGGGTAGCTACGCGCCCCTAACTGAACATCTATCCGTTCCATGGTCGGGTCCTGTGTCTGGGATTAGTGCTGCTCTAACAACTCGATGATTTGATTCGCGACCACTTTGGCGCTTTGATCATCAGTACGCACCACATAATCAGCAATTTCTTCATAAAGTGGGTTGCGCTCTTGCGCGAGTGATTCCAACACTTCACGGGGTTGATCGGTTTGAAGCAAAGGACGTTTTTTATCGCGTTGTGTACGCGCCAGCTGCTTCTCGATAGTGGTTTCTAAGTACACCACTACACCACGAGCAGAGAGACGGTTACGGCTTTCTTTACTCATGATAGAGCCGCCGCCGGTCGCTAGCACGATACCTTGCTTCTCAGTCAGGTCGTTAATCACGTTCTCTTCACGTTGACGAAAACCTTCTTCTCCCTCAACGTCGAACACCCATGCAATGTCTGCCCCAGTTCGATCTTCAATCACTGAGTCAGAATCATAAAATTCCATGTGAAGTTGTTGAGCGAGATGACGACCAATTGTGCTTTTACCAGCCCCCATAGGGCCTACCAAAAAGATATTTCGTTTTTCAGCCATTTTAAGCAATTTTACGCGCGGTTAAATAAAACAACACCGCCCGCAGGCTTGATGTAGAAAAGCCCGAGGCGCCAATTCCTCACAGATAATTCGTGATCAGACTAAAAATTATCTCAGGACAGTGGCCCCTTTGGCAACACCTAACCTACCCTGTGACGATTTTAGGGGTCACAAAGATCAGAAGCTCGCGTTTTGCATGATCTTTCAGACGGTGTTTGAACAGATTTCCAAACAGCGGAATATCCCCGAGTAATGGCACCTTGGTTTCTTTGTTAATCATGGTGTGTTGGAAGATCCCTCCCAGCACCACCGTTTCACCATTCCGCGCCAATACCTGCGTATTAATGCGCTTGGTACTGATCGACATGGCCTCCCCTTTACCTGCCACCACCGACTTCTCCGGCATATCTTGGGTGACTTTCAAATCCAGCACTAACTCATTCTCTGGGGTAATTTGGGGCGTCACGGTAAGGCTAAGTACTGCTTTTTTAAACGACACCGCCACAGCACCGCTGGAAGAGGCTTCAAGATAAGGTAACTCGGTCCCCTGCTCGATATATGCCGCTTTTTTATTGGTGGTGATTAAGCGTGGGCTCGATACAATTTCTGCTTTGTTTTCGCTTTCCAGCGCCGATAACTCGAGATCGAGCAATAAATCACTGCCCAATTTAGCCACTTGCAGGGCCAGACTTGACGCAGCAGGGTTGGAGGCGGCCAAGTTCACATTCAAAAAATTGTCCACCGGCAGAGAATCATTGCCCGATCCGGTTAATGCCTCATCATCGGAATTGTACATATTCCGGTCCCACATCAGGTTACTTTCTATCGAAGAGCCGATACTGGTTGAGCCGTTGCGATTTAAAATCCCCCAGCGCACCCCCAGCTCATCGACAGACCCCTCTTCAACCGTGACAATCCGCGCCTCAATTTCAACTTGCTTCACCGGCACATCCAAGTGGCGGACTAAGGTGCGAATGCGGGCTAGATTCTTTTGATTATCCTTAATGATCAATGCATTGGTTCGCTCATCCAAGGAAACCGCCCCGCGAGGAGACAGTAAGCTGACCCCTTCGCCTTGGCCTTTAATCAGTGCGGCGATATCACTGGCTTTGGCATAGTTCACCGTGAGGACTTCTGAGGTCAGAGGCAGTAAGGCATCGGCCTGCTGACGCATTTCGAGTGCTTGCTTTTCTTGTGCCATCAGCTCAGCGCTCGGAGCAACGAGCATCACTTGTCCCCGTTGGCGCTTATCCAGTCCCTTCACACGCAAAATCACATCCAATACATCTTGCCAAGGCACACCATCAATGCGCATGGTGATGTTGCCTTGTACCGARTCCGAGGTCACCAGGTTAAAATCATTCTGTTCAGCAATCAGCTGCAACACGGTACGAACCGGAATGTCTTGGAAGTTAATCGAGATCGCCGCCCCTTTTGGCGCTAAGGCCTTCGCAGAAGGCGCTTTTTTTGCCGCAGAGACGCGAATGGTCAACACCTTTCCTTGCTGCTGATAATCAAAATCCACCGCCTGCTCAGCACGCAGTACGATGCGAGCACTCTCAGGGGCCTGAAAGGTTTCAATCTCAGTCACGGGTGTCTGACGACTGCGAGTATCGAGAACCGCAAGTAATGCCTGTTTAACCTGCACGTTCGGTAGGCGTAACGTGACTTGCTGAGGGATGGGTTGACGAAAGTCAGCCGTTACCGCGGCATCGGAAAACGTCAGCGAGACCTGGGCATCACCATTATCTAAACGCTTCACCGCAATATCGGTCAGCATACTTTTTGCGGCAACCTGCACTGAACCTAGGCTGAACATCAGTACCAGCAGTGTGAGCCAGACTGGGCGAACGCTTTGCGCCAACGTGCGGGAAAGGTAAGGGTGTATCATCATATTGGTATCCTAACTACGGCAAAGTTGATTCCATCGACAAGGTGACGGTGCGAAGCTGCCAACACCCCAAGCCATCCGGCAGGGCTTCTTCAATCGCGATCTGGTGTGCATTCACGGCCACCACACGACCACGATTCTCGCCTAAATGCACACCTTCACTGACTTGAGTGATGGTGCCATCAGGGCGTGCAATTAAGGCTTGTTGCTTTGCGCCTTTGGTTAAGCTGCCTTTCATGGCAAGGCTTGCCAGTGGAAATTGTTCGAGCGGCTCTAACGGCCGTTGTAAATTGGGTTGCCAACAGTCACCCGTTGAAGCCTGTCTACCGACATTGATAGCTGGCAGTACAAAGGGATCTCGCTGATCGGCGACAAAAGCTATCGCTTGATAACTCGGCGGTGGGGGAATGCGGGTCGCCGTGACTTGCGCACTGGCTTGGGTTTGTTGCATAAACCGCTCGATATCACTGTGGTATCTATCACAGCCCACCAAGCACAAACCAAATAACAATACCAAAAGACGCTTCACTGTAAGGCCTCCTTCTCGGTGGCAATACGTTCACCGGTATAGCGATACGTGGTTGCGGACACAGACAGCAGCAAGGGCGCATGAATGTCATCGGTTTCAGTACGGGTTAGGACAAAATCTTGCAGCGATACCAAGCGAGTCATGGCGGCAATATCTGCGCTAAATGCACCGATAGAGGCATAGTCACCGCTCAGCACAACCGTCATCGGGATAGCATCGAGCCAACTGCCATGCTTTCTTGACTGCCACTTCAGTGTGTTGAAACGCAACTGATGACGGATCCCAACTTCATTGACCCCGGCAAGTAATCCCGAAAGTTCCTCTTCTTCCGGCAATTGGGCAATCAAGGTGGCATATTGCTGATTTAACGCGCGCATTTGTGCCTCAACATCGGGCAGAGCGGCGACACGATTGGCCAACAACCGATACTCGGCTTTGAGTTGTGTTTCGCGCTGGGTCGCTGCCTCCAGCGCCTCTTGGTTGGGCAACAAAATCATCAAGGCTGCGAGAATCAATAGTGCGATCGCGCCCACCGCCCAAACGATAGCGCGGGTGGCGAGTGGTGCACTGGGGAGTTTTTGCCAATCCCATTCAGAAGGTGCGATCATAACTGCACTCCTTTGGGCTTAGGGAGTTGCGGTGTGACGTAGTCGGTTAAACGAAAGCTTAACGTGAAGCGTTTGTTGGCGCGTTGCGAACCGGATTCGGTGATCACAGTGTCAATATCAACGTCGGTGGCTAACGCACTTTGCTCTAACGCTGCCAATAGACTTGCCATCTCCGCATTGGATGTGACCCAGCCTTCGACCGTGACACGCCCCTTTTGCTGCGCCAAACGACTTAAATAGGCCCCTTCAGGCATCACGGTTGGAATGAAATTCAGCAACGCAGTGACATTGTTGCGCTGTTGCTGTAAGGCGTTGACCAGTTGTAAGCGCGATTGCAGCGCGGCACGCTTTTTATCTTCGCGCTTAAAAGCTTGTAAGGTGGCACGAAAATCGTTCACCCCTGCGGTTAAGCGTTGATTGCGAGCCTGTTGCTCAGTCAGCCAGTGCTGCTGGACCGCATTTACAGCGCTGACCATCAGCACTACACCCAGCACCACCAAACCACTGTGAACCATAAAGGTGTGACGCTGAGCGCGACGCGCTTTTTCTCGCCAAGGGAGTAGATTTATACGCATGAATACCCTCCCCGTAGCGCTAATCCCAACGCAATACTGGCCTCGTCACTGATGGTGGGGGCGGTTTGATCCAACATCGCCACTGGGTTTAAGAGTGTGATGGCAAGATGCTCAGATGTCAGTGTGGTAGGCCAGACGCCGCTGATCCAAACCGTGCTCAGTGGTAAGAGTCGATTATGCTCACGCGCACGATGACAAGCCTGATCAAAGTGCTGCTGCACCAAGGTGTTGGCAGCTAACTCACGGTTTTCGTAGCGCTCTCCCTCCCCCAAACGGCTGCGATGCTGGTAAACCTGACCATCCGGATAAAGACGAATCGCGGTGATCAAGCCACCGTGATAATGCAGCCACAGCGGCCAGTGATTAGCCTGCGCAATAGGTCGAATCGCTTGATAGACCCCGACTAACGCTTGGCTGTTTATGTCTGCCACCGAGGGCGATAAACCGACATGCTTGAGCGCATCTAGGGCTGGAGTGAGCGCATGACGCCGACACGCCACTACTTGATAACAGGCTTGTCCTGGCTGAACGGAAATACCGCTCATGACCTCAAAATCGTAATACAAGGTAGCGATATCCATATTGAGGGCAGCACTCAGCTTTTGACCAATCAAGGCTTCTTGCTCAATCTCATCGTCAATAAGCGGTGCCGTTATTTGCTTGGTGATCACAGCATCTTCATCCACACCCACCACCACAGGAACGCGCAAGCGCTGATACCAAGGTAAACATGCGAGTAATCGTTTTTTTATCTCGGTCATCGGGGTGAAAAGATCGTCAGTCGCGCGATAGTGCACCTCATGATGCCCTGCGACCTGAATGCCTTGTCGATGTGCACGAACCGCAATGGCGTGAATGGTATCTCGGCCAATATCGATACCTAAAACTGCCGAATTTCGAACCATTTCGTGTTAGGCTCCCAACGTCAGCGTGAGGTCAGCATTTAGAAAACTGCCCTTCACGGCGGGTTATTTTTCTTGCTGGTGCCTTTATACTACTGACGTATGGTTATTGAACGGCTCAATTGCAACAGAACGGGAAATCTCAGGTGAAGTTCATAAAGCGTCTGCTTATCTTTGCACTGGTTTGCACAGTGCTGGGAGTCACTACAATTTTCGGGTTTTACCTGTACGTAAAACCAGACCTCCCCGATGTGGCGACACTGAAAGATGTCGAGCTACAAACCCCAATGCAGGTATACAGTGCTGACGGCAAGCTGATCTCCCAATTTGGTGAGAAGCGACGTATTCCCGTTAAGCTGGAAGACATCCCACCGCAAATGATTGATGCGCTAATCGCCACTGAAGACAGTCGCTTCTATCAACACCCGGGGATCGACCCAATTGGTATCGTTCGGGCCGCGGTGGTGGTAGCCATGTCAGGCAGTGCGAAGCAAGGGGCCAGTACCATTACCCAACAGTTGGCGCGAAATTTCTTCCTTTCTAACGAAAAACGCATTATGCGCAAGATAAAAGAGATTTTTATCGCGGTGCATATCGAGCAATTACTGAATAAGGACGAAATCCTTGAGCTGTACTTTAACAAGGTTTTTCTCGGCTACCGCGCCTATGGCGTCGGTGCCGCCGCCCAAGTGTACTTTGGTAAGACATTAGACGAGCTGACCTTAAGTGAAATGGCGGTGATTGTCGGCCTCCCTAAAGCGCCATCCACCATGAACCCGTTGTACTCCTTGTCTCGTGCTACTGAGCGCCGTAACGTGGTGCTAGCTCGCATGCTTAAAGAAGGCTACATTTCGCAAGCCGAGTATAGCCAAGCAAAGAATGAGCCGATTGTCGCGCGTTATCACGGCGCTGAAATTGAGCTCGATGCGCCTTATGTCGCAGAAATGGCGCGTGCATGGGCGGTAGAACACTTTGGCGACGATGCTTACACATCGGGCATTCGCATATACACCAGTGTCGACTCCGATATGCAACGCGCGGCCAATGATGCGGCGATGGATAACATCCTGGCTTACGATCGTCGCCACGGCTTCCGCGGTCCAGTCGCGACCTTATGGCAAGCCGCAAGCGACCGCTGGCAACACCAGCGTATTGTCGATTATCTTGCCAAGCAGCCTAGCTATGGTCCACTAGAGCCTGCCATCGTGACCGAAGTGAGTGACCAATCCGCCTTAGTGGTTGGTCCTAATGGCCAAGAAATTACACTCGATTGGGCGGGGATGGACTGGGCGCGCCCTTACATTACCGATAATCGACAAGGCCCCGCGCCCAAACACGCCAGTGATATTTTACAAAGCGGTGAGCAGGTGTGGATTCGTCGCGTTGACGATCAATGGCACTTGGCACAAGTGCCCAACGCCAATACCGCCTTAGTATCCATGTCGCCTACCACGGGGGCTATCAAAGCCTTAGTGGGTGGATTTAACTTTGTGCATAGCAAATTTAATCGTGCCACCCAATCGGTGCGCCAAGTGGGTTCGAGCATCAAACCCTTTATCTATTCGGCGGCCATCCATGAAGGCATGACCCTTGCCACCTTGATCAATGACGCGCCCATCAACCGCTGGGATCGCAGTCAAGGCGTGGCATGGCGTCCGAAAAACTCGCCGCCACGTTATGAAGGGCCACTGCGTGCTCGTATTGGCTTGGCACAATCGAAGAACGTGATGGCCGTGCGTGTCCTGCGTCGTGTTGGGTTGGACGATACCCTAGATTATCTGACTCGCTTTGGCTTTAAACGTAGTGATCTCCCTCGCGCCGAAGCCATTGCACTCGGCGCAGGCAGCTTAACGCCGGTTGAAATGGCACAAGGGTTTAGCGTATTTGCCAATGGTGGCTACTTTATGGAGCCCTTTATCATCGATCGGGTAGAAACGCCCTTCGGTGAAGAAATTTATCGTGCTAACCCATCGGTGATTTGCGATGACTGCGAAAAACCGATGGAGAAGGCTGACCCCTTCAACGAGCAGAATTTGCTGACCGATAACGGCGAAGAATCGCCACAGCCCGCAAAACAAGTTATTGACGAGCAAAATGCGTTCTTGGTGCGCGAAATGATGCAGAGCAATATTTGGGGCGGCGGCGACTGGCGCTATGGCACCGGTTGGAATGGCACCGGCTGGCGCGCACAAGCGCTCAAACGACGGGATATCGGCGGTAAAACAGGGACCACCAACGACTCTAAAGACACTTGGTACACAGGTTATGGCCCGGGTATCGTCACCACGGTATGGGTCGGCTTTGATGACCACTCACGTGAATTAGGGCGCACAACCCGCAACAGCAACCTGAATGACGAACAGCAACCGATTCGTGGGGCCGAGTCTGGCGCCAAAACCGCTGGGCCCGCATGGATAGACTTTATGCAAAAAGCGCTCGCGGATGTGCCAGAACAAAGCAAGGTGGTGCCACCGGGTATCGTCAAGGTACGCATTGACCGTGAAACCGGTTTGCTCACCCGCAAAACCGACCACACCTCGATGTTCGAGTACTTTATTAAAGGGACAGAGCCAACCGAATACGTCTCGTCTCAGCCGAGCGGCACCATCTATGAAACAGAGACCGAATCTTTGTTTTAATCGACAGTGTTCGTGACAATTGAAGTGACCCCCAGTGTTGGATATCCAGCACTGGGGGTTCTTTTTATCCTGCGTTTAATGCGGCAGGCTCAGCACTTAACGGCGTGTCCATGACTGCGACCATGTGCTCACGGATCACTTCAGCCAATTGTTCATAGCGCCCTCGCAATGGTGAACCGGGGCGATAATCTAAGGTGATCTGCCGTGTCGGTGTTGGCGACGTGGTGGGAATATAGGCCACGCCATCACGGCGCTGTGCCGGGACGGATAAGCGAGGGAGTAAGGTGATACCACTGCCCGCCGCGACCATATTACGGAGTGTTTCTAAACTGGTGGCACGAAAACGCTGATCTTCACGCGCCCCCACTTTAAAACAAAAGCCCATCGCTTGGTCACGTAAGCAATGACCATCGCCCAGCATTAACAAGGTCTCTCCTTGCAGGACATCTAACGCCACTTCAGCACACCCCGCAAGCTTATGCGCCTCACTGACCGCTAATAACATTGGCTCTTCATACAATGGCAGCTCTTTCAAATGCTGGGTTTCTTCCACAGAAGCCAAGATGATGCAATCGAGTTTGCCCTCTTCCAGTTGCTGCACTAACTGCTGCGTCTGTCCTTCGTGAATGAATAGCTCCAATTCTGGAAAACGGTCGCGCAGCATGGGAATGATCTTCGGCAACAGATAAGGGCCGACGGTCGGGATCAGGCCAATATGTAGGGGGCCGGTCATACTTTCCCCTTGTTCACTGGCCAATTCGGTCAAAATTGTGACTTCTCGCAATACGTTACGTGCCTGCTGTACTAACCTCATACCCGCATCCGTGAACAACACACGACGACTGGTGCGCTCTAACAAACTCACGCCCAGCTCATCTTCCAGCTTACGAATCTGTCCGCTCAAGGTGGGTTGGCTAACAAAACACGCTTCGGCCGCTTTGCGAAAGTGGCGGTGTTCAGCCAGCGCCACCAGGTATTCCAAATCACGAATATTCATTGCTGTCTCTTCTATAGGAGAAAACTATCAAAACCATAGCATCAAGCGATTAGAGCTATCAATCTTCTTTCGCGATACTACATCCATCAAGACACGGCGAGTCAGACACATGCCGTCGACAGTTAACGACCAAATCAAAAGGGGAAACCATGTTTGCATCAAAAGAAGGCCAACCAGTACCACAAGTTACCTTCCGTACTCGCGAAGGCGACCAGTGGAAAGACGTTACCACCGATGACATTTTTGCCAATAAAACCGTGATTGTATTCAGCCTGCCGGGTGCGTTTACACCGACCTGTTCATCCTCGCACCTGCCGCGCTATAACGAGCTATATCCGGTGTTCCAACAGTACGGCGTTGATGACATTGTCTGTGTGTCCGTCAACGACACCTTTGTGATGAATGCATGGAAAGCCGACCAAGACGCTGACAACATTCATGTCCTGCCTGATGGTAACGGCGAGTTCACTGATGGCATGGGAATGCTGGTCGACAAAAACGATCTTGGCTTTGGCAAACGCTCATGGCGCTACAGCATGCTGGTGAAAAACGGTGTGGTCGAGAAAATGTTTATCGAACCCAACGAGCCAGGCGACCCGTTCAAGGTCTCTGATGCCGACACCATGCTGGGCTACATCGCCCCTGAGCACAAACTGCAAGACTCGATCACTGTGTTTAGTAAGCCAGGCTGCCCATTCTGTGCCAAGGCCAAACAAGCCCTGATCGACGCAGGTCTTCAGTTTGAAGAAATCATCCTCGGTAAAGACGCCACTACGGTTTCTTTGCGTGCGGTGAGCGGTCGCGCCACCGTGCCACAAGTATTTATCGGTGGCCGTCATATCGGTGGCAGTGAAGAGCTCGATACCTATCTGAATCAGTAATCCGCTGTTTGGGCGGCCTCCTTGCCGCCCGTTATTTTCCCAGGAGAAAGCAATGAAAACATTAACGGTTGATGTGGCTGTGATTGGTGGCGGAACTGCCGGACTCGGTGCTTATCGCGCAGCCAAAGCACATACGGATAACGTGGTGATGATTGAAGGCGGTCCCTATGGCACCACGTGTGCGCGAGTTGGCTGCATGCCTTCCAAACTGTTAATTGCGGCGGCTGAAGCGGCGCATCATATCGACAAAGCGCCCGGCTTCGGTGTGTATCCCGGCGGCACCACGGAAATTAATGGCCGTGAGGTGATGGATCGGGTGAAACGCGAGCGTGACCGCTTTGTCGGCTTTGTACTGGAAAGTGTCGATGACATTCCCGCTCAAGACAAAATTGATGGCTATGCGCGCTTTGTAGATGATCACACCTTAATGGTTGACGATCACACCACCATCCACGCTGATCGTATCGTGATCGCGACAGGTTCGCGTCCAAGCTGGCCGTCTGCTTGGGATCACCTTGGTGATCGTTTAGTGGTCAATGATGATATTTTTGAATGGGACGATCTGCCTGACTCAGTTGCGGTATTTGGCCCAGGTGTGATTGGCCTTGAGCTCGGACAAGCGCTGCATCGCCTCGGGGTCGAGATGATTATGTTTGGCGTCGGCGGCCAAGTGGGCCCGCTGACCGATCCGGACATCATGGCCTATGCGGATAAAACCTTTAGCGAGGAGTTTTATCTCGACGCCGATGCCAAGGTGGAAGAGATGGTGCGTGAAGGCGATAAGGTACAAATCCGTTATCGTGATAAAGAGGGCGAGAGCCAACTGCGCTGGGTCGACTATGTAGTTGCCGCCACCGGTCGTCGTCCCAATGTCGACAAGCTAAACCTCGATGCGACCAGCATCAAAGTGGATGCCCGCGGCGTGCCAGTTGCCGATAGTTACACCCTGCAAACCACGGCACCRCACATTTTTATTGCCGGTGACGCCAGTAACCAAATTCCGTTGCTGCACGAAGCGGCTGACCAAGCGCGCATCGCCGGTGACAACGCCGGACGCGGCAAAGATATCCGTGCCGGATTACGCCGCAGCAAGCTCTCCGCAGTCTTCTCCGACCCACAAATCGCAATGGTTGGCGAAAGCTACAAAGCGATTACCGACCGTCTCGGCCCCTGTGGCTGCTTTGAAACCGGCGTGGTGTCGTTTGAAAACCAAGGCCGCTCACGAGTAATGCTGCGTAACAAAGGCTTGTTACACGTTTATGCCGAACAAGGTACAGGCCGTTTCCTTGGCGCCGAAATGATAGGACCGAACGCCGAACACTTGGCCCACTTGTTAGCATGGGCACATCAAAACCAAATGACCATTTCGCAAATGCTAGATATGCCCTTCTATCACCCAGTGATTGAGGAGGGGGTACGTACCGCGCTGCGGGATGTGAATGCCAAGCTCAAACTCGGCCCTGAAATGATCAAACACTGCATGGACTGCGGCCCAGGCTGCTAATCCACTGCCCTTTTCGCCGACACTCGGCGCTTTACAGGCGCTGCCTGTTGCTTCCCCAAGCACTTGCTTACCTTTTGCCCTCCTCGTTGGAGGGCTTTTTTGTATCCGGCGGCCCACTGCGCCACAATAAGCTATCGCTACTACCGACCAAGAGACACCGCATGGCTTGCAAATACTGTCAGTCCGCGATTTGGCAACAAAAACTGGGACGCTGTACCCGTTGTATGAAACAACTGGCCGCCATCTGCGCGCTACTTTGGCCACTCTGGTGGTGGGGCTATGCCGACACGCCACGGCAAGTGGAGTCGATTGCATTGTTATTCGCCGCCGGCAGTGCCAGTGTGCTACTCACACTGCATGTGGTGATTTATCCGTTTCGGCGCAATAAAAAACCCGCGCCAGAGCGCGGGTCGTCAGACATACCAGACGATTAATCGGCCAGATCCGTGGCTTCGTTAATCACATGGAAAATGTAGTTTTGCTCCACGGCACCTTGGAATAACCACGCCATCGGCCCACGCGCCATGATGGCCACATCTTCACCGGAGTGGGTTTCCGAACCGAGCTTAATCAAGGATTGCTGTTTGTAATCCAGCTCACGCACCTGCCCTTCTTGCAAGTTTTCACGCTCACCTTTCACCGCTCCCGGGCCGTTGCCATAGGTGATGGTGGTATAGGTTTTACCAAAATCATCCTGATTCAAGCGCCCTTTTTGACGTGACAAACCGAGAATCGGATTGCCCCGCTCCGCATAGCCGTTCATCACCATAGTGTGGGCATGGTCGGCGGTGACAATGATCAGGGTATCTTCTGGGTTGGTTTTCGCTAAGGCCACTTTAATGGCATCATCGTAAGCCAACGTATCTTCTAACGCTCGCGCAGCGTTGCCCGCATGGTGAGCATGGTCGATACGTCCGGCTTCCACCATCATCACATAGCCGTCTTTGTTGCGGCTAAGCATATCAATCGCCTTGCTGGTCATGTCCGCCAATGATGGCTCATCTTGGCTTTCACGGCGATCCGCTTCGTATTTCATGTGGCTGCTTTCAAACAAACCAAACACGCGTGAGGTGGTCGCCGGATCGATGGCATCAAAACCGGATTTATCGAAAATGTATTGACCATCAGGGTGACGGGTTTGCCATGCCTCAATCAGGTTGCGTCCATCTTTACGCTTGCCCTTTTTGCCCTCAGGATCGACGCTATCGGCAGGAATAAATTCACGCCGTCCGCCACCGAAAGCCACCTGAAATCCCTCACCAGCATCAAAGTCGACAAACTGACTGGCGATATCGGTACAGCCTTGGTTTTTGGCAATGTTGGGTAACTTGCTATCGTTTTCCCAATTGCGATCCGCACTGTGCGCGTAGGTGGTGGCTGGGGTGGCGTGGGTTAAACGGGCGGTTGAGATTAAACCCAACGCCTTGCCCTTCTCGCCCGCCATTTCAAATAGGGTTTTCGCTTCGTTACCTTTGGCGGTACTGCAAAAACCACGCTGGACATTATCGTCAACACTGATGATCCCAGCTTTGGTTTTCACTCCAGTGACCATCGCCGTCGCGGTCCCGGCCGAGTCAGGGGTTTGCATGTCAGTGTTATAGGTTTTTGCTAGTGCAACATGCGGCAGGCTTTCCATGCCAAGGCGGTTTTCCTCACCGGTTTGTCCTTGCTGCTGCCCCTGATAAATCCGCGCCGCGGTGATTGTCCCCACACTCATGCCATCACCGACAAAGAGGATCACGTTTTTGGCTTTGCCCGTAATAGGTGGGTTCGCTTTAGCGGCCGCCAAGGCGGCTTGCGCGTCTTGGTACCAGACATCGTTTTGTTGAGGCACTGCTGCGTGTGCAGTTGCCGCTAATAAGGCTGAGGCCACTGCGGCCGTCACGGTTGTTTTCACCACAAAATCTCCATCATTAACGAGAAAACGCGGGCATGATGGTCATTGCACGTGACGCTTCTGTGACAAACCGTACAATGTAACAATTTGTAAGCCACTCAATTTGATGAAGTTTTTATGACACCGATAGGTAAAAAAGGCTGCGACTTAGTCAGCACACAGCCTTTAGGAGGGATAACGACGCCGCTGATAGCGTCAGGCAATAGACGATGTCACCCTACTCCAGCGTAGAGAAGGTCGAAATCGTGGCTGGCCCAGCAATGTTATAGGTCAGTGCCACTTCGTCACAGGCGTGAAAGCGCGGACAGATTTCACAATCTTTCATCACTTTCTCAGGCAGTTGCGATTTCGACACCGGGGTAAAGCCTAATTGAGTGAAAAACTCGGGCACTCGGGTGAGGACAAAGACTTGCTCAATCGCCATTTGCTTGGCTTTTTTAATCAAGTGCATCATCAGCGCTGTACCGTGACCTTGGCGCTGCCAGCCTGCTTCAACCCCTAAGGAGCGGATTTCTGCCAGCCCTGAGTCGTAAATATACAGCGATCCGCAGCCGGTGAGATCGCCTTGATGCTCGGATACCGCAAATAGGCCGATATTACGCACCAATTCATGGCGATCACGAGGTAAGTTCTCCCCCAATTTTGCCCAATACACCACCATGCCTTCGATGGTATCGAGGTCAGTGAGCCTTGCCGAGCGCACCGTGACTTTGGGGGTAAAGCGCTTATCTAAACGCTTTTGCGCCTCTTGAATGGCAAAGCTGACCTGCTCGGGCGCCACGCCACCCAGCGCACGACGTTGGGCCAAGCAGGATTCAATCGTGAGCATCGCATACACATCGTCTTCAATCACCGGTGAGAATTGCTGCAAGGTGGCGAGCGGTAGATCTTCCAGTCCACAGCCTTGCTCAATGGCAGACACCACCGCCACGCCCACAATATGGTGTGCTTCACGGAACGGGATCCCTTTGCTCACCAAATAATCCGCGAGCTCGGTGGCGTTGGCATGACCTTGCTGCGCCGCCTGCAAGGTTTTGTCTTTGTGAATGGTGATACCTTCAAAACACAAGGCGGCCATATCCAAGCAATCGTGCCACGTGTCCATGGCATCGAAGAGCCCTTCCTTGTCTTCTTGCATATCCTTGTTATAGGCCAGTGGCAAGGCTTTCACCGTCATCATCATTGCCGACAAGGTGCCATACACGCGGCCGGTTTTACCGCGGATAAGCTCTAGCGCATCGGGGTTTTTCTTTTGTGGCATCAGCGATGAGCCTGACGTCACCGTATCGGCCAGCTCGATAAACCCGGATTCGCCCGAGTTATAGAAGATCATATCTTCGGC
>NZ_MUFL01000022.1:0-46089 GCF_001995355.1 Salinivibrio sp. PR919
ATGCGGATACAAGGTTAGGAAGTTCGCTAGCGTCAGCGGCAGGTGGGTGTGGTGAGGATATTGCCGAACCATTGCCACTAAGCGCCTTAGCGTTAACGACGCTTTGCGGATGTTATCCAAGACCATTTCTTGGGTGCGCTTAGTAAGCTCAATACGACAACCCAAAGGCGCATGTGGGAAGCCTTGTTCAATCTCATGGTTAATCGCTCGAGCGCTCTTGCCCACCAGCGCACGAAACTTGTTTGCAAAGTCATACTCGGGACGCGAATGACCGACAAAGTCCAGGACGGTACAGCACTCTTTGCCTTCGGCTAGCCGTAAACCGCGGCCTAGCTGCTGAAGGAAAATGGTTAAACTCTCGGTGGGACGCAGAAACAATAAGGTATCCACTTCTGGGATATCGACCCCCTCGTTGAAAATATCAACCACACAAAGCACATTCACCTCACCGGCGCGCAGCGATTGCTGCTTTCGCTGGCGTTCATGCCGATTGTCGCTGGTCAACACATCCGCCTTAAGCCCTTGCAGTGAAAACTGTTGAGCCATGTATTGAGCGTGTTCTTTACTCACACAAAAAGCGAGCGCTTTCATACGGCTAAGATCCGTGATGATCTCGTTCATGCTGAGTAATATCTTATCCACCCGCGCTTGGTTGGACGTATAAAGGTTAGTCAGCTGTGCAATATCATAGCGGCCACGTTGCCAAGGAATGGTCCTCAGATCGGTATCATCATCAATACCAAAATATTGGAATGGGCAAAGATGACGACGATTAATCGCCTCTGGCAACCGAACCTCAGCCGCAATAACGCCACCAAAATCCGCGAGAATATCGCCGCCATCGTGACGCTCGGGTGTCGCCGTCAGACCCAGTAGTACTGACGGCGAAAAGTAGTGCAAAATCGCTCGATAACTGCTCGCAGCAATATGATGCACTTCATCAATCACAATGTAGTCATAGTAATCGGCCGTCAAGTTGAGCGTATCGAGCTGGTTGTTCAATGTTTGAATCGAGACAAACAGCTGACGGTAATGATCTGGCGTGTGACCACCGACCCACAGCTCGCCAAAGGTGCTGTTACGTAATACCCCTCGATAGGCCGCACGCGCTTGCTTAAGGATTTCTTCACGATGGGCCACAAATAAAAAGTTGGCATCAGGGTGTTTTTTCAAAAAACGGGCAAAATCAAACGCAGAGATCAGTGTCTTACCAGTGCCTGTTGCCGCCACCACTAAATTGCGAAAACGTTGATGCGTCTGGCGCTCAACCGTCAGCTGCTCCAAAATCTCCTTCTGGTGAGGGAAAGGAGAGAGGTCGAAGAAAAACGTAGCACCATCTTCTTCGCCACCCCGCTGCTGCCGAAGGGCTTGATTCAGTTTTTCGGTACTTTTTACATCTCCGTCAAATCGTTCAAATTCATTCGACGCCCAATACGTTTCAAAGGTGCTGAGTGATTTATTGATAATGTGGGGAATTTCTTGCGAGGTAATTTTTAGGTTCCACTCCAAACCATTCGTCAGAGCAGAATGAGAGAGGTTTGACGATCCGATATAACCGGTGTGATAGCCGGTCTCGCGCAGAAACAAATAGCTTTTTGCGTGAAGACGCTCGCGCTCAGTGTTGTAGCTTAACTTCACCTCGGTATTAGGTAGGCTGGCTAAATACTCCACCGCTTTCGCGTCTGTCGCGCCCATGTATGATGTGGTGATGACCTTTAACTCGCGACCACTGCGGGTAAAGGCTTCCAGCTCTTTACGGAAAATTCTTATCCCCGCCCACTTGATGAATGATACCAACCAATAGATTTTGTCCGCGGATAAAATCTCCCTTTTCAGCTCTGATTCCAATGAAAGACCCGCGTTACTGCCACAAAAAAGCTCACTTTGCGTTAAGCCGGTGAGTGGGAAAACATCTTGCACATAACGCGCTAAATCAGATGCTATCGGGTTTTCAAACTCATAAAGGGCCGTCAGGATTTTCCCCTGACTCGCGAGCAGATTATCGTCGATAATGTCTTTGTCGTGGATCTGGGTTTTCAGCCACAGCAAGAATTGGTTGGATAGCGAAATCTGCTGAGCTAGGCGATCGTCACTGGCGGGCACCGCGTCGAGCACATGATGTAAAACATGCGATAAAAAGCGAGACAACCAAACGGACGCCTCGTTGCTGGTAAGCTCTCGCTCACCAACATAGAATCGTTCTCGATCAATACGGCTCTCAATAAGCTGCGTTACCAGCTGCTCATAAATTCCGACCTGCTGCATTTTCCTTCCACTTGATGAGCCAGTTTCACCTTACAAACCACGGGTTGTAGGCGCTATGAAAGGATCACTTTTCTATACTTTTCAAACAATAGCAACAAAGAGTTAAGCCAGACTCTATCAACGGCTCGATGTGCCGACAGGCCAAACAACCACGCCCCTCATCAGAGGGGCGTGTACTTAACTCACCGCTTCAGGCTTTTTTTCGGCCACCGGTTGCTCGGCGCGGCGCTTGTGTTTGCGATATTTGGGGTGGGTGATTGGGATCGCGGAGAGTAGCTTTTGGGTGTACTCATGCTGGGGATGATGGTAGACGGTTTCAGTCGGCCCCTCTTCTACCACATGACCAAAGTACATCACTGCCACCTTATCGGAGATATGGCGAACCACCGATAAGTCGTGGGAGATAAAAATCATCGCCAAGTTCATCTCTTGCTGGAGTTTCAGCAACAGATTAAGAATCTGCGCCTGCACCGACACATCCAAGGCGGAGACGGATTCGTCACAAATAAGCAGTTTCGGTTTAAGGGCGATCGCTCGTGCAATACCAATTCGCTGGCGCTGACCGCCCGAAAACTCATGCGGATAGCGGTTAACCGCATCATGGGGTAAACCGACTTTGTCTAATAGCTCAAGTACCCACTGACGACGCTCTTTCGCGGTGCCAATATTGTGAATAATAAAGGGCTCTTCTAAGATCCCGCCGATGGTATGGCGCTGGTTTAGCGACTCGAGCGGGTCTTGAAAGACAATCTGCATGTCTTTGCGCAGTGGCCGCATCTGACGTGGCGATAAATGCGTGATGTCTTTACCTTCAAAGAAAATTTTCCCTTCAGTCGGCTCAAACAGCTTAAGCATGGTACGGCCAAGGGTGCTTTTGCCACATCCCGACTCACCGACCAGCCCCAGCGTTTCGCCTTGTGACACCGAGAGCGATACGCCATCGACGGCTTTAATGGTGTAGCCTTGACGAAGCAGGCCTTTGCCCGAGACAAAATACTGCTTCAGATTTTCTACTCTGAGGACTTCCTTGCTCATCTCGTTCTCCTGCAACTACGTGGATGATGGCGCAGCATCAAAGTCTTCCAACGGACGAATATCAATCATCTGCTTGGGTTGATGGTGACGCCCTGGCATTAATCCCAACAAACGCTTGGTATACGGATGGGCTGGGTGATCAAAGAGTGTGAAAATATCGGCCCGTTCGCGAATTTGGCCATCGTACATCACGGCAACATCGTCACATACCTCGGCGACTACCCCCAGATCATGGGTGATAAAAATTACCGCCATGCCGGTTTCTTCTTGCAGCTCGTTAATCAGATCCAAAATCGAGGCCTGCACCGTTACATCCAAGGCGGTGGTTGGCTCATCACAAATCAAGATATCGGGCTTGCAGGCCAGTGCCATCGCGATCATTACCCGCTGACGCATCCCGCCAGACAGGTTATGCGGATACTCGTTCAGCCGCTTTTCTGGCATCGGGATTTTCACCTTAGCCAGCATGTCGAGCGCACACGCCGCGCGGGCTTTTTTGTCGAGCTCTGGGCGGTGTAGCGTCAAGACTTCATTGATTTGTCGGCCAATGGTGTGCACAGGGTTTAACGCTGTCATCGGGTCTTGAAAGATAATCGAGATCCGATTGCCGCGCATTGCATAGCGCTCTTTGGCGGGCAGAGTGACCAAGTCGGTCCCGCGGTACAAGATTTCACCACCCGTTATTTGCCCATAGGGTTTTGGAAGTAATCCCATGATTGACATCGCGGTGACACTTTTGCCGCTACCCGACTCGCCTACCAAGCCGAGCGTGCGCCCGGCTTTGACCTCAAAGCTCACCCCGTGAAGTACCTCACGGGGGCCATCGTCAGTGGTAAAATTAACGGTCAAATCCTTAACCGATAGAATGACATCCTGCGTCATAATCGCCTCTACAGCTTGTATCTGTCATCAATGATGGTTGTAGGTTCAAAGGCTTTACCTTCGTCCATGGCTTCTTCGGTGGCTTCTTTCATCGCTTCATCAATCCAGTATGTGCCAAGACCAATCACCGACCCGTTACTTATCATGGTTTCTGTGCGCTTGGTCATCGCGTTATCTGGGATTTGTACATAACGCCAAAAACCTTGACGTACATACGGCACCATGTAACCCGGGGCAATCACGCTCGCCTCAGAAATCTTAGCGCGGATCTGGTGCGACAACTGATACTTCTTCTCCAGATCAAACTCCGTTTTGTAAGCCATAATTAACGCGTCCAACTCTGGAGCGCTGTAATTGGTATGGTTATTGGTTTGCGCTTTATTGGCATTATCCGAGTGGAAGTATTCCCAATAGGCAGGAACTTCGGAAGTGCCCATATTGAGAAAGGCAATTTGGTGCTTTTTCTCCAACACGTATTTAAACGCCGATGAGCCATCGACCAAGTTAATGGTAAATTCCAGACCCGCTTTTTTAGCTTGTTCTTTTAAGTAAGCAATACGCGGCGTGTGGTGTTGATAACCATAAGTGATGGCAAAGCTTAAACGCTCGCCTTTGTCGTTGATACGAATGCCATCTGGTCCCACCTGATTAAAGCCGGCTTTTTCGAAATAGCTGACCGCTTTTTTAGGATCGAACGCAGGCGGTGTTGCCCCGTCGTTGTCGTATTCACCATGACCAAAGCCCATCGCATGCGGTTTACGCGAGTAGTCACCACGGGTGATTTTTTTGATCATGCCATCAAAGTCAGTGGCATAGATGATGCCTTTGCGCACATTGATGTCATCCAGCAATGGCATGGCGGTATTTAGCCACAAGCCACCCGCGCCAACTGGGATCTCGTTATATCCCCAATACTTAGTGATGTAGCCCTTTCTATAGGGTTCAGATTGGGTTTTGTCGTGCCAGATATCGGGCAGAATCAAATCGAACACATCCAAATTGCCTTTTTCAAAGTGCTTCATGGCAATGTCATTATCTCGGATCACGCGCATTCGAATCTTATCGACGTTGTAGCGATGTTGATAATACGGGTTGGTATAACCCCACCAGTCATCCACATGCTCAAAGGTGACGCTACGGCCTTTTTGCACTCGTCCTAACGCATAAGGCCCCACTGTAGGCTCGGCCTTAAAGTTATAGCGGCGCACATAGTCATCAGCGATACCATCTTGGTTTTCATCTTTGCGTGGGTTGGCATAAAAATGCGCAGGACGTGGAACGAGACTGCCAAGGATATACAGCAAATCGTCATCGTTTTTCTCAATCGCGCTGCGCACGGCAATGGTGTGGGCATCTATTTTTTCGACACCACCAATCGTGTTGGTGTAATAGTCGTTATACCAAGGCGCAACAATATCTTTGGAGCGATAAAACTGCATCATAAAGACAAAGTCATCAGCGGTGACTGGCTTACCATCAGACCAGGTCGCGTCTGGATTAAGCTTAAAGTAGATGGTTTTATGATCATCGCCAAACGCCCACTCGTTGGCCAAATCCGGGATCCATTCCAAGGTGTCAGGGTGACGTTTCACCAATGAGGGCATTTCATCGAGGAAATAGCTACGCAGACCTGAGTTGGAGTCTGGGCCAACGGTGCGCAATGTCTGCGGAAAACTTAATAAATGGGTACGCAGTGTACCACCGCGTTTTGCCTCTGGTGAGCCAATTTTGGGGGCATCCCAGTTGGTTTGCCAATTGAGGTTTTCAGGCAACGAGGCTGCCCAACCGCTCAGGCTAAACATYGAGATTGAGGTCGCAAGGATCAGTTTTTTCATCGTGATKTCCYTATCGTGATTCAMACATTGCWCAYTGTGCTAATAATTARTCGTAACGGGTGAATTTTTTCGGRTCGAARGCAGCGCGYACCGCTTCACCAATRAAGGTCACCATCACCAATACCACCACCAGTGAGGTCACCACGGATGCAACAATCCATGGCGCATCCAAATTCGATTTGCCTTGCTGCAACAGCTCCCCCCAACTTGGCGTCGGTGGCATCAGCCCCAAGCCGAGATAATCCAGCGCCGTTAGTGCGGTAATATTGAGGGCGATGGTGAARGGCGCCAAAGTAACAATCATCACCATAGTGTTGGGTAAAATATGACGGAAAAGGATCCGGCTGGTCGACGCCCCCAGCGCCCTCGCGGCCATCACATAATCGCGCGCTGACTCTTTATAGGTCATGGTGCGCATATACCAAGTGATCGCCATCCAACCAAACAGTACGTTAATCCCTACAAAGAGGGCAAAGGTGGGCTGAAGAATCGAGACCAATATCATGATCACGTACAAAAACGGTACCATCGACCAGATTTCGATAAAGCGCTGGAAAAACAAGTCAAACTTGCCACCCCAAAAGCCCATTGCACAACCTACCGCAGTGCCAATCGCATACGAGGCGGCCATGGTCAGCAATGCAAAACCCATTGCGGTTCGAAAGCCATAGACAAGGCGGGCGAGAATATCGCGTCCGATCTCATCGGTGCCAAGATAGTGCTTGTTTTCGGCGCTTGGCGCAGTCGGTGGAAAATCGCCGCTAAAGTCTTGTTCAAGCGGGTTCCACGGCACTAGTGGCATCACCACATAATTGTCACCGCCCTGCGCGGCAAAGGCTTTGGCAAGTTGACGGTAGTTAGCTTCGCTAGTGCCCACTTGACCAAAATCGCTCGCCAAGTGCACATCACTCAATACGGGGAAATAATACTCGCCGTTGTATTTGACCATTAACGCTTTACTGTTAATAAAAAACTCGGCGAACAGCGATAAGACCAGCATCACGGCAAGGATGATAAACGACCAGTAACCGCGTTTAATTTGTTTAAAGCTGCGGATTTTCTTTTGAGTTAAAGGGCTAAACGTCAACATATCAAGATCCAAACTTCACGCGAGGGTCAACCATAGCAACACAGATATCTGAGATAATGTTGCCGGCCWGTAGTAAAAGCGCATTGATGGCGACAATGCCCATCACCACCGGATAGTCGCGCTCCATAATCGACTCATAGCCAAGTAAGCCAATGCCGTTAATATTGAAAATCACTTCAATCAAAAACGCGCCAGTCATAAAGAACAATAAAGAGTTACCAAAATGGCTGGCTATCGGAATTAAGCTGTTGCGCAGCGCGTGCTTGCGCACCGCCGAACGGAACGGCAACCCTTTGGCGATGGCTGTGCGAATATAATCGGCAGATAAGTTTTCCATCAGGTTGTTTTTCATCGTCATGGTCAGAGTGGCAAAATCACCAATCAGATAACAAATCAGCGGCAGAACCGCATGCCACATCACATCTTTGGCGCGCTCCCAAAAACTGGTCGCGTCGTAGTAAGCATCGCCAACAAAGCCCCCCATTGGGAACCACTCGAGGTGATAACTAAACAAGGTGATCAGCAATACCCCGACCACATAGCCGGGTAAGGCAAACCCGATAAAGATCAGCACAGAGGAAGAGGAGTCAAACACTGAACCGTGTTTGAGGGCTTTGTAATAACCGAGCGGAAGAGAGATAAAATAACTGATAAAGAAGGTCATCCCGCCGTAAAACAACGAGACAGGCAGACGCTCGGCGATCATGTCAGTGACCGGCTCGTAGTAGCGCGTCGACTCGCCCAAGTCGAAATTGGCGAGTTTGCCCAGCCAATCAACATAGGCTTCCAGCACGGGTTTATCGAGCCCATAAAAGGCGCGTAACTCGGCAATTTGGTCTTCCGATAACGCCGAGCTGTCACCAGCACGCTGCAGGCTAGAGCCACCATCGGCTTGTGCTTGCATTTGCGTCATCATCCGCTCGACCGGTCCCCCAGGCACAAGACGGGTGATACCAAAGATCAAAATAGTAATGCCAAGAAAAGTCGGCACCACCAACAACAACCGACGTAAAAAGTACGACAGCATAGTCCACTACTCCCTGTTAACTATGTTTCAGCTAACTGATGCTTGGGCAGGCGACATTGGCCTACCTTCTCACAAATGTTTTTATGCCATCCCGGGCGTAAAAACATTTATCCGTATGACACGCTTCAATTAAGTGGTCTATATTTATCTTGATTTGCCGACACAATCAACGATCTCCACTTGCACGGCGAGACTTTTTTTCTCTTTCGATACCAGCCACTTACAAAATAAAAAAAACAATATTCATTCACATGACAGTAAAATTACAGAATATGACAAAACTATCAATTGAGTGTTTACTCTAGAAATTTACGCAAAAAAATCGCATAAGTTTCCATAGACGCTATAAACACAATTGTCAAATTAATGTCATTTTTTGTTAACTCATGTCAGTTTGAAACTGAACTCACTGCTTTTTCGTTGAACCTGTGAACGCCACTACTACCGATGCACGCATTAGGTAGATTATGCGGCGACAGACCCTAGAATGTTAAATAGTTGTATATTCTTTAAATTCATTCATCTTCAGCATATCCACTCATCGCGCAACCAAGCACGCTCATCCCGCCCATAATGAAACAATTCTCCAACAAAAAACAAAAAGCCAGTCATATAGACATAGTTGATCGCCAAAAATCAAAATAAACCACCAAAATAAGCGGACAAAACCATGAAAGCGCAAATAGAGAGTGTCGCTGTCACTTGTTTGACGCCTAGACGAAACATTCGGTATATCTGGCTGTCATGCGCGCTCAGGGATAAGAGCTGTACTGAAGATACGCGCTGAAGAAGTAGTCAAATGACAGGGAGCAATCAAGGATGAAGACAAGAACAACGGCACTGTCTGTTGCCATTGGTCTCGCAGTGGGATCACTTACATTCGCCTCAACCGCTATCGCGGACGAGTCTCAAGAACAAGCGCAAGAACTACAGAAGCTGAAAGTGACGGGTTCGCGTATATCACGTGCTGAAGTGGAAGGGCCGAGTCCCATTACTGTAGTTAGCAGTGAGGATATCCAAGCCAAAGGCTTCAATAGCGCACAAGATATTCTCAACAGCTTAACTCAAAATACCGGCGGTAATCTGTCGCAAACGAACTCTTTTAGTTTTACCCCAGCCGCACAGTCAGTGAACCTACGTGGCCTTGGGGCATCGCGCACACTTATTTTGATTGACGGTCGTCGCCTACCTCAGTACCCACTGGCACAAAATGGCTCAACAAACTTCCAAGATATTGGTCAGATCCCCGTTGCTGCCATTGAACGTGTTGAGGTACTCACCGATTCGGGGTCAGCCGTTTATGGGTCAGACGCCATTGGTGGGGTAGTCAACTTCATCATGAAAAAAGGCTTTGACGGTGTTTCTGTTAAAGGTCGCCATGGCCAAACGACCAGCGGGGGTTATTCAGCAGATCGTCTCGATGTGGTCGCCGGTAAAGACCTCGATTCAAAACGTGTATTCTTCGTTGGCCAATTTGCTGGCAACGATATTCTCAAGCAAAAAGACAAAAGCTGGGCCGGCGACGATAACTCAGCACGCTCGGCCTTGAGTGCTTACTCGAGCTACGGAGCCAGCTTCGTCGATGCTAGCGACAATATCACCTTACCAAGTGAAAACTGTAAAGATTTTCTTGAAGGAGACGGCGTCGCGCGCGCGGATGGAAAATGTGGTTTTAACCGGGCGTCACGTCGGACCTTAAAACCAGAAAACCAGCAAGCGGATCTAATGCTTCGTGGTGAATTCGATATCACACCTGATTTGATGGCCACTGCGGAAGCACGGTTTAACCACAAAGAAACCAACTCCACGTTTGAGCCCGGCGCATTAAAAGTCGAAACCGATGCGACTCACAGCCGAGGAGAAGGTACCTATACTCGACGCATGGTCGAATTTGGCAACCGTGAAAGTAACACAGAATCACGCTCTTATGGTGTCACCGTCGGGCTCGATGGCTACGTAAGCGACTATAGCTGGGATGCTTACGCAAGCTACTCAGAGCAAAAAGTCGAGACCGATAATCCAGCCATTTTTGCCAGTATCGGCGATGCGGTGAAAAACGACGAAATCGACCTCCTTGCGCGTCTTTCTCCGGAGACCGTAGAAAAATATAAGGGAACGTCGACCAAAAACGCTCGTACTAAGCTGTATTCGGTGAACTCGTCATTGGGTGGCGATTTAATCGAACTTCCTGCGGGCATGTCGAGCTTCTCAGTATACGGCGAGTGGAATCGAACTGATTATCTCGAAACCATCGATGAAAATACCAAAAACAGCCGTTTTGAAGGCTTAGGCGGTTCATCCGGTGGTGGCGATCGCGATCAGATCGGGTTGGGCGTTGAAGCCTTAGTTCCTATCATTGAAAACCTTGAAATGACACTCGCGGGTCGCTATGACCACTATTTTGACGATTCGTCAACCGGCGGAGCTTTTACGCCAAAAGTCTCTCTAGCTTATCGTCCTACCGACACCCTGCTATTGCGTGGTAGTTACGGGCTTGGGTTCCGTGCACCCGACCTGAAACGTCTGTTCGGCGATGATACCAAGGCATTTGGTAGCGGTTTTGACCCTGTGTTATGTGAAAATGCAGGGGGCAATGGCCCACAGGATAAAGACTCTATCCCTGAGTGTGATACCCAATACTTCGATGTCACTTCTGGGCCAAACAAAGAGCTTGAAGAAGAAGAAAGCACCAATATTAACTTGGGCCTCGTATGGGAGCCTGTTGAAGATCTCGGTCTGACTCTAGACTGGTATCGCATCAAGATGGAAAACGTGGTCACAGCACCAAGCTATCAAGATGTAATCAATGAACCAAGTAAATATGCCGGTGCGGAAGTGAAGCGCAACAGTGATGGCGAGATCGATAATGTAATTTATGGGCCGGTCAACCAAGCGTCTGAATTGCGCTCAGGTATCGACCTGTCGGTATCYTATTCTTACGATACTCAAAATTACGGTACCTTCAGCCCTAAACTGTCGGTGACTAAGATCATTGACGCTGAATACCGTGAGAGCGATAGTGAACCACTCATCGATGAAACCGACTTCTTACCTGAGTATACAGCCACATTAAACCTCGGCTGGGTCATGGGCGATTACAGCGTCAATGTCTTTGGTAAATATCGCGATAGTATGTGTACAGGTTATGCCAATCAATACTACTTCGATACCTGCCAAGACGCTAAAGATGCAGGACAGCAAACCAAAGTATCGAGCATGACAACTTGGAACTTAACCGCAACTTACGCCTTCAATGATCAAGGTAAAGTCACTTTGGGTGCGATCAATATGTTTGATAAACAACCACCTGCGGATCCGCTGAGTGATACATCACCATTCTATGCCTATGACTATGACAGCCCTCTGGGACGTCAACTCTACGTTGAAGCCGAATATAACTTCTAACTCAAACCTGGCGCGGTTTCGCCGCGCCTTATTTCTCTGCAATTTAACAGGTAACGGATATGGTACGTAAGGGATTAAATAACGCCATTCTCAGTTCTCTGTTGCTGACCAGCTCGTTTGCGATGGCTACTTCTACTAATGACGTTGTGTCGGCGGTAGAAAGTAAAAATAACGCAGGACAAGCATCGCAACAAAAAATTGATCAATACAGCGAACAAACCGATGGCATGCTCGCGGAATATAAAGCGGTTTTACGCCAGCTTGACAGTATGCGTATTTATAATAACCAGCTTGATCGTATGGTGAGTTCGCAAAATAGTGAAGTGGCGTCACTGGAAAAGCAAATTAACCAGATTGATCAGACCGCGATGGAAATTGTTCCGCTGACACTCAAAATGATTGATTCGCTCGATCAATTCGTGCAACTCGATTTACCGTTTCAGCTCAACGAACGCGAAAAACGCATTGCCAGCCTTCGCGAAATGATGGATCGCGCCGATGTCACCACATCAGAAAAATTCCGTCGCGTGCTTGAAGCCTACCAAATCGAAGAAGGCTTCTCTCGTAACATTGAAGCCTACAAAGCCAGCATGGAACGTGACGGCGATGTCAAAACCTATGACTTTCTTCGTGTAGGGCGGACAGCGCTGTTCTATCAGTCACCTGATGGCGCAGAAACCGGTATGTGGAACAAGCAAACCAACCAATGGGAATCACTTCCTGAAGGTTATCGTGATGCGGTTGAGCAAGGTCTGCGTATCGCGAAGAAACAAGCACCACCTGCACTGATTGAGCTACCTGTCTTTACAGGGGAGAAGTAATGATGAAGGGAATCAAGTATCTTCTAACCGGTATCACTGCCCTATCTTTATCGTTAAGCAGTGTACATGCCAACACTTTGGATGAGCTTCTCAACCAAGTGAAGAACGACCGTGTGACCGAGTCACAGCAAAACCGAGAGCGTGAAGCGGCGTTTTTGGCAGATAAAGAAAACCAAGCGGCACTCCTCGCTGAAGCCAAACAGCAATTGGCTTTCGAGACCCAACGCGGCGAGCAACTTAAAGCCACATTCGATGCGAACGATCAGAAACTGGCGGAATTGGCAGATACCTTACGTCAGCGTTCTGGCTCACTAGGTGAAATGTTTGGCGTGGTTCGTCAATTCTCTGGTGAATTTAAAGGTATCTTCCATGCCTCGCAAAACGCTGTGCAATTCCCGAACCGTGATGCACTGCTGACCAAGCTTGCCGAGAGCAAAGAGCTACCCTCTATCAATGAGCTAGAGCAATTCTGGCAAACGGTGATGGAGCAGATGATCGTATCGGGCGATACCTCGACGGTTCCTGCAACTGTGGTGTATGGCGAGGGCAGCGAAGCGAGCGATGAAGTCACACTCATTGGTGAATTTAACGCGATTGCCAACGGTAAATACCTGACTTACGTCCCTGAGACCGGCAAATTTGAAGAACTTGCCCGCCAGCCAGCTAGCAATATTTTGTCGAACGTGTCTGCCTTTGAGTCAGCATCCAGTGCCTACGCGCCACTTTATCTTGATCCGTCACGTGGTGTGATCCTTTCCCTACTGGTGCAAAGCCCTAACGTACAAGAACGTATCGACCAAGGTGGTTTGGTAGGTTACATCATTCTTGTCATGGGTGCGGTTGGTGTCCTCATCGCGCTGTTGTGCTACCTGCGCCTATCCGTAATTGGCAGCAAGATGCGTAAACAGAAGAAGAGTGACGCAGTCTTGAAAGACAACCCACTGGGTGAAGTCATCCAAGCCTACAAAGAACACCAAGGCTCCAGCTTAGAAGACTTGGAAGCGAAACTGGATGAAATCATCATGCGCAATGCGCCTAAGATTGAACGCTTTATTGGCTCAATCAAGTTATTTGCATCGGTAGCACCGCTACTCGGCCTGCTCGGTACGGTCATGGGGATGATTGGCACCTTCCAGGCGATTACCTTGTTTGGTACCGGTGATCCCAAGCTAATGGCTGGTGGCATTTCAGAAGCCTTGGTTACTACCATGCTTGGCCTGGTCGTCGCGATTCCGTTGCTGTTCCTCTACACCTTCGTACACAGTAAAGGGCGTCGATTGGTACAAACCCTCGAGGAACAAAGCGCTGGCTTTATTGCACGATATCAGGAAAAGCTTCATACAGCGGAAAGCTAAGGAGATGTCATGCAATGGATACTCTCTGAGTTAGCGTCGATTCGACACTTTCTCGGCATGGGTGGCGATGTATTGGTCGCCATCTTTGTGCTCAGTGTCTTTCTGTGGTGTGCGCTGTTAGAGCGTTGGTTTTACTTTATTTTTGTAGCACCTCGTGCGGCAAAATCGGTAGTCAGCCAATGGCAACAGCGCCCAGAGCATCGCAGTTGGGCAGCGCGAATGATACGGCAAGAGCTGGTTTCAATCCGTGACATAGAAAATAAACGCGGGTTACCCATCGTCAAAGTGTTGATCGCAATGTGCCCTTTATTGGGCTTGTTAGGGACGGTTGTGGGTATGATCCATGTGTTCGATACATTAGCGGTGGTAGGCACAGGGAGTCCTCGGGCGATGGCTTCAGGTATTTCTAAAGCCACTATCCCGACGTTAGCGGGAATGGTCGCCTCCTTGTCCGGTTTGTTTTTCAGCACACGCTTGGATCACCTTGCCAAAACATCAACGCGTAAGCTTGAAGACAAGCTTAAGCATGTCACCTCGTAAAAGGATTTAAGGTAGCGACATGAAACGACGTTATAGCAATGAAGGGAATGATGAAGCGGCGATCGACATGACACCCATGTTGGATATCGTCTTCATTATGTTGATCTTTTTTATCGTCACCACTTCGTTCGTCAAAGAAGCGGGTATTGACGTCAATCGACCCAGTGCGAATACCGCACAGACCGTCAGTAAAGGCAACATCATGGTTGCCGTCGGTCCTGCGGGTGATGTCTGGGTTGATAAACGCCGTGTTGAAGTCGGTGCAGTGCGTGCCAATATTGAGCGCTTGCGTGCAGAAAGCCCAGAAGGCGCGGTCGTCATCCAAGCGGATCAAGAAGCAAGCGCGGGTGTTGTTGTTGACGTCATGGACCAAATCAAAATGGCCGGTGTGGATAGCATCTCGATTGCAGCGAAAAGCAAGGACTAGCGTATGCGTTATTTGGCGTCGATTGTGCTCGCATTATTCGTCTCGCTGGGTTTGTTTTGGGGCATGGATAAAATCGTCAACAAAGAGCGCCATGAGTTAACTGGCGACGAGACTCAGCGAATTATCGAGTTTGTGCGCATCAAACCTGATGAAAAGATCAAAGAAAGAAAGCGTGAGCTTCCAAAGCCTAAGCCACCGAAAAAGCCGCCACCACCACCGGAAATGAAGGTGACATCTACGGTGAAGCCACAGATGGATCAAGTGAAGCTTGATATGCCTAACCTGGACTTGCCGGTGAACATTTCGGGCGGTTCGGTGCTGGGTCACTACAGCCAAGGCGGTGGCGGGATGGCCGGTAATCAGGGACCAACTCCTTTGGCGACCTTCTTACCGCAAATGCCTCGCAAAGCGGCACGAGCAGGGTTAGAAAAAGGGATTGTGTTACTTGAGTTTACCGTCAATGAGCAAGGGGGCGTGGAAGACGTTCAAGTCCTTGAGGAAGACCCGCGCCGTATGGGACTCCGACGGGCCGCGCAAAAAACGGTGCAACAATGGCGGTTTAAGCCCAAGGTTGTAGACGGCAAACCCGTCAAAGCTCGGCTTTCTCAAGAAATAGAGTTTTCGATTAACTAGGACGGCCATCATGAAAAACTCATTAACACGGATGTTGGCTTTAGCGCTGTTTGCTTTGAGCCTTTCAAGCGTGTCCTATGGTGCCAATAACCCGGAGCTATCGGACCGGACGTATCGCACCGTCAATAAAGTGCAAAAGTACATCGCTAACGAAGCCTATCAAGATGCAAAGGCAGAGCTTGAGAGTGCACTCGATCGCAGTGGTAATAAGAAATATGACCAAGCCGTGCTGCTTCAGCAGCTTGGTTATATTTACTCAATTGAAGATAACTACCCGAAAGCGACCGAATACTTTGCACAAGCGCTAAAGATTGATGCTTTGCCTGTGGCTGTCGCACAGCAAGTCAGATACAGCCTGGCGCAGCTCTATATGGTACAGGAGAAATTTGCTAACACGATTTCGCTGATGAAGCAGTGGTTTCGTATTCAACTGAGTGAAGGCGAGGACAAGCCAGATGCCATGAGTTACATGACATTGGCAAGTGCCTATGTCCAACAAGAGCAGTTTAAGCAAGCGATCCCCGAGATAAAGCAGGCCATCGCCCTCAGCGATAAGCCGAGTGAGTCTTGGTATATGATGCTCATGTCTGCCTATTACCAAACCAATGATTTAGCAAACACCGCCAACGTCCTGACCACGTTGACCGAGCTATTCCCAGAGAAAAAACAGTATTGGAAGCAACTGTCGGGAATAGAAATGGAGCGCGGAAAGGATGGTAAAGCACTGGCAGCGCTTGAGTCCGCTTATAAGCTCGGCTTGCTCGATGAGGAAAAAGAAATCCTCAGGCTCACTGACTTTTTAGCCTATCAATCTATTCCTTTTCGCGCCGCCACGACATTGGCCAAGGAGATAGAAAAGGGCACGGTAGAAAAAACCAGTGAGCATTTGGACAAGCTCGGCCAGTATTGGCACCAAGCGAAAGAACTCACCAAAGCGATTAACAGTTATCGTGCAGCTTATACGTTGGACGCCGATCCGAAAACCAAACTCAAGATCGCTCGCTTAATGATCCAAGACCAACAGTACAAGAACATTATTGACTTTGCGTCGGATACACAGGGCGTTCCCTTCAATGTTGCTGCTGAACTGGAGTACTTAAAAGGGATGGCCTACTTCGAGTTGGAGAATAACGCTGCTGCACYTAAAGCCATGCAACAAGCGGCGAAGTCGAACGAACTTAAACCCATGGCTTCCCCTTGGATAGCGTTCTTAACGAATAGCTAACCATGGCAACAACACTGCTTTTCTTTTTTGCCGAGCCTCTTTGTTGCTCGGCTTTTTTACCCTCATGGATTGAGCACGACCCCTATTGAAAAGGAAAACAACAATGAAAACTCCCGCACTCAGTGCCGCGGCGTTAGCCATGACTCTAGGCACAGCACACGGCGCCGATCACACCGATCCCTTTTTATGGCTGGAAGAGGTTGAGAGCGAGCAAGCCCTTACTTGGGTAAAAAAACAGAATGCCTCAACAAACGACATTCTTACTCACCACCCAAGCTATCCGACCTTCTACCAAGATAGCCTTGATGTATTAAATGCCAGTGACCGTCTCGCCTATCCGTCTCGTCGTGGCGACTACTATTACAACTTTTGGCAGGATGATACCCATATCAAAGGTATCTATCGACGCACCACGCCCGACAGTTATGCCAAAGCAAAGCCTGAATGGGAAACCGTCATTGATGTCGATGCACTCGCCAAAGCAGAAGGTGAAGACTGGGTACTTAAGGGCGTCGATTGCTATGCACCTGCCTACCAACGCTGCATGGTGGCACTCTCGCGCGGTGGCGCCGACGCCACGGTTAAACGCGAGTTCGACCTCACGACCAAACAATTTATTGCCGATGGCTTTTCACTCAGCGAAGCCAAAAGCGACATTACCTGGTTGGATAATGATCACTTACTCGTGGCAACGGATTTTGGTGAAGGAACACTGACAGATTCAGGCTATCCACGCCTGGTCAAAAAATGGCAACGTGGTACCTCACTCAAAGACGCACCCACAGTTTATGAAGGGAGCCCTCGCTCCGTCTCCGTCGGTATGTTCACATTGCGAGATGCCCACTCAAGGGTGACACTTGTCCGTGAAGGCGAAACCTTTTATCGCCAACAAACATTCTGGCTCGACAAAAACACCCTGCGCCCCCTGACTCTGCCCGCTGACAGTGAGATCCTCGGCTACTTTGAAGGCGCTTTGTTCTTCCAGCTCAAGTCAGACTTGCACCAAGGCGACACCCATTTCCGACAGGGCAGCATCCTCTCCGCTGCGCTGACTGACCTAACGACAGAACAGCCACGCTATCAAGCATTTCTTGTCCCCGACACCAAAACCAGTATCGAGTCCGTTGACTTTACGGCACGCCATATCATTGTCAGCGAGCTAAATGACGTCAGTTCGCGTATTCGCGTGTTGCATAAAGACGCCAAAGGGGATTGGCAACAAAAGCCTGTCGAGCTCGAAAAAAACACCCATATGCGTGTATTCAACACCTCGCCAGAACATGATGACTTTTTCGTTGACGTGGCAAGCTTCTTGACGCCACCTTCTATCTACCGGGTAGACGCTCAGTCGCATGAGACGCGACGTCTAAAGTCAACGCCACCTAAGTTTGACGCTAATGATTTAGTCGTCGAGCAACACTTTGCGACCTCTAAAGATGGCACACAAGTCCCCTACTTTTTGGTGGCCTCTAAAGCCTTGAAACGCGATGGTAAAAATCCAACCTTGTTGTACGGATACGGTGGCTTTGAAGTGAGCTTAACGCCCCACTACAGCGCGTTACTTGGTAAAAACTGGCTAGAAAAAGGTGGGGTTTATGTCCTCGCCAACATTCGTGGTGGCGGAGAGTATGGCCCTGCTTGGCACCTTGCGGCACTCAAACATCAAAGACACAAAGCCTATCAAGATTTTGAGGCCGTCGCAGAAGATGTGATTGGCAAAAAAATCACCACACCTGCCCATCTTGGCATTCAAGGCGGTAGCAATGGTGGCCTGCTGGTCGGCGCTGCCGTAACACGTCGTCCAGAGCTCTATCAAGCCGTGGTTTGCCAGGTGCCATTGTTGGACATGAAACGTTTTAATAAGCTACTGGCAGGCGCCAGTTGGATGGCGGAATATGGCAACCCTGATACCGAAGCAGATTGGGCCTATCTTAAAACGTACTCGCCCTATCACAACCTCAGTCAGGATACCGCTTATCCTCGCGTGCTATTCACCACCTCAACCCGCGATGACAGAGTTCATCCTGCTCACGCACGTAAAATGGTGGCCAAAATGCAGGCGATGGGCCACGACGTACTTTACTATGAAAACATGGAAGGGGGTCATGCGGGCGCCTCAAACAACGCGACCCGTGCTGCCATGTATGCCAGAACCTATACCTATCTCGCAAGCCAGCTGGCTTTACGCACCGATAACGACTAATGCCCTTACGTGAAGAGGGTTGGTAATTTCCAGCAATCCTCTACAATTGGTTGGGTTATGCCGAGCATGCAAATGCTCGGCTTTTTTTCACCCTATTAACCCAAAGAGTGCCTGATGGAGTCTGTCTCTCGCGCGAAGCGCTTGTTTTCTACCACCCTGCCCATGCTATTCGGGGTGCTGTCACTGATGAGTTTTCAGTTAGTCGACAGTGCATTTATCGGCCAACTTGGGGTACTTCCCCTTGCTGCGCAAGGCTTTACCTTGCCCATTCAAATGATCATTATCGGGATTCAGGTCGGGTTAGGTATTGCCACGACCGCGGTCATTTCACGCGCGCTCGGCGCGGATAAATGCGATTACGCCAAGCAACTCGGCGGCTTAATCCTCCTGATAGGGACCCTCGGTGTCGCGGGTTTCGCCCTGCTTTTGTATGCGCTACGTCACCCGATATTAATGCTACTCGATGCCCCTCAGAGCGTGTTTCCGGTGATTGATAGTTATTGGATTATTTGGCTGGTCAGCGCTTGGGCGGGGGCGGTGCTGTATTTCTTTTACAGTATTGCGCGGGCCAACGGAAACACCTTGCTGCCCGGCTCCATGATGGTGGTCACTAGCCTGTTAAACTTGGTCCTCGATCCTGTGTTCATTTTCTGGCTCGATTGGGGCATAAATGGCGCCGCCGTCGCAACCCTGATCGCTTTTGGTAGCGGTGTGGTCATTGTCGCGCCACGGGTTATTCGCAAAGGTTGGATCTCGATGGCGTGGCACGATTTAGACATTGCCAAAAGCGTCAAATCCATCGGCCATATTATGGGGCCAGCAATGATAAGCCAGCTGCTACCGCCCGTTTCGTCCATGCTGGCAACCAAGCTACTCGCCGGCTTTGGTCCTGCGGCAGTTGCGGCATGGGCGGTGGGATCTCGCTTTGAATTTTTTGCGATTGTATCTGTGCTTGCATTAACCATGTCGATGCCACCTATGGTGGGTCGCCTACTGGGTAAAGGTGATCTCACCGAGATCCGTCATTTGGTGAAACTGGCCTGTCAGTTTGTCTTAGGCTTTCAATTGCTGATCGCTGTAGTGACCTGGTTTGCCGCCGATCCACTCGCCCAACTCATGACCAGCGATCAGCAAGTGACTGACATTTTGCATTGGCACCTGACCTTAGTGCCGTTTAGCTTAGGTGCTTTGGGCGTGTGCATGTTGATGGTCTCCATTACTAATGCATTAGGCCGTTCATACACCGCCTTGACCATCTCCGCCCTTCGTCTGTTCGCATTTTTCTTGCCATGCTTATGGTTGGGCGCGCAACTGGCTGAGTTATATGGCTTATTTGTGGGCGCTTTAGTCGGCAATATTCTCGCTGGCGCAGTGGCTTATGGTATGTATCGACGCGCAATGGCTAAGCTTATAACGCGCGAGTCCCTCTAAACTGACTCAACAGTCACCGCTATCATCGACTGGATACCACTAAAAAGCCCGCCACAACAGGGCGGGCTCACAAGCACAATGCGCTTAGCGCATGCGGGACTAATAACCCAGCTTGGCAAGTGTCGCTTGAATATCTTTGCCTTCACCGCCAGAGAGCGTTTTCACCGCAAGGTTAGGACGGTTGGTGAAAAAGCCATCCACACCACGGTCACGATAGCGCTCAAAGTCTACCGCTTGATCCACGGTGTAAACATGCATCAGCAAGTCTTTCTCATGGCTCATCTCTACCATCCAAGGTGCTGCAAGCTCCATGTAGCTAAACTGGCTTGACCATGCATCATCGTGCTGCGTTTGGATAGTGGATGGACCCACACCGATCGCGCCATGCTGTTTGGAATAATCCAACCATTCTGCGTAGCCTTCTTTCGAAGCCACTTCTTGGCGCGCATAGTATTGGGCGTAAGACTCATCGTCTGCTTTCGGCGCACTGTCCTTGGTGGGAATGTAGCCATCACCCGCCCAAAGCAGCAAGATTTTTGGCACGGTTGGCATCACACTTTGCAGCGTTTCAAGGCTCGATTTATTAAAAGTTTGTAGGATCACTTTGCCCTTGGCATCGTCATCTAGCCAGCCATGCTTGGTCAAATCGTCTTTCAAATCTTTCTCAATGCCTGGGAAGAACTCCGGCACCTTGGTCTCGATATACAGACCGGGCTGATGCGCACAGCCTTCAGCGATTTCACGCACTTGGTCTAAAGTAACAAGCTTCAAGCCACGGAAGCTTTCACGCGCGCGCTCTGGGTATGATTCATTAAACCAGCTACCCGCATCCAGTTTTTCCAGCTCTGCCCATGTAAAGGTATTGACCGGATCGTCGGCGCGCTCAGGGTAGACCGTCTCGATATTAGTATTACGCTTGAGGTTATCGTCATGCACAGCAATCAATTTGCCGTCTTTGGTGCGCTGCAGATCAAGCTCGAGGTAATCGGCACCCACTTCACACGCGAGCTGATACGCGGGCAGCGTGGAYTCGGGGGCGTTGTAGGAATCACCACGGTGGGCAATAACGGCGTGATCGGCAATGCCAAGCTTTTCGCTAAGCGCACTGTCACTGGCTTGAACTGAAGAAGAGAAAGATAAGGCACTGGCCACACTCAGTGCGGCAACGGTCAAGCTCAGGGTCGCTTTTGATGTTATATTCAACGGGTACTCCTTAATGTCGTTGAAATTGGCGAGATAATTAAACGCTTGTTCAATTATCGAGACAGCATAGCAAAAGCCTGATTTAAAGAGAAAACAAACTCAAAACGCCCACCGAAAAAGGTGGGCGTTAGCACGATTAAGAGGCCAGCGGCCAAAGTGACTCAACCGCCTGCAATGGGCGTTGGTCTGGGTTAGAGAGATAGTGCGGGCGTGGTGGTAAACCACTAAATGGCGTCACCGTTTTATTCTCCACACTGTTATAGACAAACATTAAAATCGAGCGTGGATCATTGGCGATATTATCAGGTGAACCGTGCATTAAGTTGCAGTCATGGAACACCAAGGTTCCAGCTTTACCCGTGACGGAGGCAACGCCATTATCATCGAGCAACGTCTCCATGGTCTCTGGTTTAGGCACGCCCAGCATTTGTTTTTTCAGCGACTGCTGATAGTTTTTCTCGCCGGTACTGCCTTCACAAGACACATAGTGATAATGCGAGCCAGGGATGACGTACAACGGCCCATTGTGCTCGGTGTTATCCGTGAGCATCAGCCAGACGGTAACCGCTCGCATCCGTGGCATTCCATCCTCAACGTGCCAAGTCTCGAAGTCAGAATGCCAAGGAAACGACTTACCTTTAAACGCTGGTTTAATATTGACGCGTGATTGCATCAAATACGCGTCCGAGCCCAAAATTTGTCGTACTTTATTGAGAATGCGCGGATCGCGCGAGAAGCGATCAATTAAGTCACTGTAGGCAAAAGGTTTAAAAATGGTGCGCAGCTCGTCGCTATCCGGCTCGGTATATAGCTCTTCATGGCCGGTCATATCATCACGTAGGCGGGTAATCTCGCGTTTAAGTGGTGCCACCATTTCCGGCATATAGTCATTCATCACCAAAAAGCCTTGGCGCTCAAACGTATCCAGCTCTTGCTGGCTTAAGCTATGCGGTACCTTGGGTTGCACACGGCCGTAAACAACCGGATCTAAGCGTGGGGAAAGCGTTTCTTTACCATTGACGCGTGAGGGATATACATCGGCTATCGCTGCCATTATTGACACCTCCTTCATGCCATTCTTTTTCTGGTGATATCTTCTCTCTTTTTGGGGCCCCAAACGGGCATTGAGTGGAATACAGTTCCATATCGGGGCGACTCGATAGAAATCAACCCCGAAGCGAATTGCGGGAGMAGCCTAACAGGTTAGCAAGCGAGAGTGAACCTTTGTCATCGTGTTCACGAAAAAGGTATCCCCTTATTTTTACAGTGAAAAACGAATCGGCACTGTGACGGTGATTGTCAGCCCTGGCAAGGCATCTGGCGGCGTCGGCAACGGGGACGCACGCTGTACCAGCGCCTTAGCCTCTTCATCCAAACTCTCAAATTGGCTCGAGGTTTGGAGTTTGACCGATTGCACCTCGCCTTGGCGATTGACGGTAAAGGTTACCCGAGGCGAGCCTTGCTGCTTAAGTCGCCGAGCAAATCGAGGATAGCGCTTATAGTGCGCCAAATGCGCGTGAACCCGTCGCTGCCAATTCAACTTGGCAACCTTCCCCTTTACGGTTAGCTGTCCTTGCGCTGGGCCAGTCACTTTTTCACTGTGTGTTGGCGCGTCAACATGTTTCGGCGCACTCGCCTCTTTCGCGACCGACGACGCACGTGACGTTTTGGGGCTTTCCTTTGGTTTAAGGCGAGGCTCAGTCGTTTGCACCTTGTGTGTCTCAACCGTTTTTTTTGTCTCTACCGCTTTAGGCGGCTTCTTGGCAGGGCGTGAGACAGACTGCGGCTGTTTTTGGACTTGCGCATTTTTTTTATCTTCAACCACAGGCGTCGCGTTTGGCGTCGGCATCACTTTTTCCGCCACCGTCTCAGATGCATCAGCAGGCTGACTGGCGCGTTGCGGTTTGCCCTCTTTCACATCGTGCTTTTCCACCTTTGGGGCAGACACTTCTGGTGCGATGACAGAAATAGCAATCGGCACCGCGGCGGGAGGCGGTGCGAGCGTGCGCGCTGGTGTCCAAAAGTACGCGATCGCCACGCCAAAATGGAGACTGACGCTCACTAGCGCCCCCACCAACCAGCCTTTTCGCGTGCGGTCTAACTCAAAGCCTTGAGGCAACCCAGCCAATACCGTCATGAGGAACTCGATGCTGACTGCGCAATACCCACCAGCCCGACTTGCTGATAACCCGCTTGACTAAGCGTATTAATCACTTCCAACAGTGACTGATAAGGCAAGGTTTTATCGGCCCGCAAATATAAACGGGTTTGTTTGTTCGCCACCCATAGAGGCAACTTCTGACTGGCTTCTTCAAGGGAAAACGCAGGATGCTCGTCAACTTGCAACATTTGTCCAGAGCCTACAGACAAATACACAGGCTGACTGGGCGAGGCATTCGGCTTCGCCGAAGAGGTGGGTAAATCCACCGGCACGCTGACGGTTGCAAGCGGGGCCGCAACCATAAAAATGATCAATAACACCAACATCACATCGATAAATGGTGTCACATTAATCTCATGGTTTTCTTGTAGTTCATGGTCTGACGAGGAAAATTGAAAGCTCATCTTTCTACCCTGCCTGTCGCCACGCAAGTTCAGTTTGCGCATTGCGCTCACTGTCGAGATCACGGCTCACCAGCACCAAAATAGCCACCGCTAAATCCCCCATTTGAGCACGATACGCAGCCAATGCACGGGTAAAATAGTTGTAAACAATCACAGCTGGGATCGCCGCAACCAAGCCAAGAGCCGTTGCCAGCAGGGCTTCAGCAATCCCGGGAGCCACCACGGCTAAATTGGTCGTTTGCGTATGCGCAATGCCAATAAACGCATTCATGATCCCCCACACGGTACCAAACAGCCCCACAAAGGGAGCCACGGACCCGATCGATGCCAGCACCCCTGTGCCACGATTCATCATGCTAGCCTGTGCCACCTGTACCCGCTCCAACCGTGCTTGTACCCGCTCTTTAACGCCTTGACCGACTGCATCTACTTGTTCGGATAGGGCAAGCTCGGTTTGCGCCGCACTGAGAAACGCCAGCCCAGTGCCCTGGTGAGACGATGCCGCCGCTTTGGCCGCCGCAAAGCTTTCAGCGTGAGCGCAAAGTGACACCAGTGGCGCTAAGCGGCGACGCGCACGACCGAGTTGCCACTGCTTAGTGACGAGCACAGCCCATGTCACGCCTGAAGCCGCCAGCAATATCAGCATGACCGCTTTGACGATAGGATCCGCAGCCTGATACATACCGAGCGGAGACAGTGCATCAACGGACAAATGGGTGGCCTGCGAGCCTGAAGCGGTCACCACTGACCCGCTCTCCGCTGGTGCCGTGGATTCACTCGCCTGCACATGCACCGTGATGACCAAGAGCCACAGTCCCAGCCCTATCCAATATCGCTTCATTTTGAGTCCTTATTATCCATGCGTAATACGCCATATCGGTTATCTACCCGCTATACCGAACGAATAACGAAAACCCGTAAAAAATTTTTAAAATTGTTTTTCAAACTGGACTTGGATGCGCGTGTAATCATGGCTGTAGAGCCATTCAACATTGCTTCGTGTTTGATGATACTGGCCGGTGATCACCGGAGAAAAACCCGCCACAGTTAGCGTAGGGAGGCGCAAACTCAATACCAGCGTATGTTGAATATCATGCCGCTTGTTCCCCAACATGGCGTTGTATTCTCGATAGTTACGATCTTGATAAGCATAACTAAATAGACCATCGAGTTCGGGCGTCGGCTGAAAACTCACCCCGACTCGTCCTCCTAGGCTGCGCCAGTCAAAGACAGTATCCTCACTTTGGCTATCCGTGTAGTTTGCACCGATAAAAGCTAACCAGTTGGGATGAAGCTGAGAGAACCATGTTGCAGACAAATAGGTTTCCTGCCCCGACAGCGCCTTCAGCTGTGCGCCTTGATAACGGATATCTYTGCTGACAACCGTTCCCTTAAACGTCGATGCAGGAGTAAGGATACGTAAGTAGTCAAGGTTGACACCAAAGGTATGGGAAATCCACGTGCCTCCTTGCCAAGTGCCTTCCAATAAGGGGCCTATTGAGAGTTGATTCGCCGCATTTTGATACCGATACCCAATCAACCACTGGGTGTCCCACTGGTTATAGCTATCGTTTTTATCGTAATCCGCACCATATGCCATACCACGGATAAAGCCATGATGATGACCAGATACAGCCCATGTTTTTGCTGCCGAGAGCGTGGCTCCCCAGCCATAACTGGCAATCGCGTCCGGCGTTTTTCGTACGTAAGCACACCCTGCAGCCACCGATAGCAAACAGGTTTCACTGTGAGACGTTTTATTGATATTGGTGTGATACTCAGGCCCAATCGCCAACGAGCCTTGCCATGACTGACGCAAAGATAGTGCTTGTAAATAGGCCGAGACGGTTCGCTGAACACCAGCTGCGTGAGGCATACCAGCAATGCTTGTCGCGATAGCCTCAAAGTATTGTTTGGCCTCACGGCTTTGGTAATCTTCAAATAACACGCGCGCTAATGATAACTGCGCCAGTAAAAAATCAGGCTTAAGTTCAAGTAGAGCTTGATAGTCATGCGCAGCTTGGGCGAGGTTTCCTGCCTGTCGGGCTAAGCCCCCCTTGGCATAAAGGATTAACATAGCATCGTGGCCGGGTAATGTTTGATAGTAAGGCAGCCCTTCAGCCACCCTATCCCAAGCGTGTTGTCGTATCGCTTGGTAGAGCGCTCTTCCCAATGCATTCACATCCAATGTTTCCAAAGGAACATGCCATGATGGTGTGCTGGGCAGTGCTAAATCAGCCTCTGCCAGCGCTTTGTCTTCCGATTGTTTTTGTTGTTGTCTCTGACGCTGTTCAATACGAAGGTCTGTTTCGGATTGGCTACTGAATACCAACGTGGGCGTGATCATCAAGCAAATAACGCCGACGAGTAAATAAAACCGCATGCAACACCCGCAAATAAAAAGCAGAGGCACATCGCCTCTGCATCATAAAAAATAAACGCTATTTTTTGGTGCCACCAAAGGCGGTATTTAGATCGCGGTCGGCAAAGGTTGCAATCCCAGCAAGGGCTGCGGCGTCTGCACCAAAGAAATGGCCTTGTGTAGCACCTTTAACCCCTTGACCTCCATGTAAAGCAACCGCTTTACCCTCAAACGCCGCAGTTTTCGCATCAATACCTGCATCAATGCTTAGTTTCATCGCAGCATTACTGATGGTGCCGCGAACGGTTTTAGCGGAAAAGTCTGCGTTAAACTCACCAGTYAATGCATTATTGCCAGTAAAGCGGTTCAAGCCAGTCACTGCATAAGATGCCGTGCCCGATGTGGGCAGACTCGTTTGGGTGTTATCGCCCGCATAATACACACTGCGATCTTGACCATTACCGGCAAAGTCTTGCGACCATTCACCAAACCATACGTCGCCCGCACCGGCCTTCGCAAAGTTAAACACTCCCGCATCCCCGGAATGTGATGTGCCATTGGTGTAAATGTCGCCTTGCTTTTGGGTACTGCTGGCACGGGTCAACCCTTCAAAGTCCACCTTAAATGTTGAGGAAATACGGTTGTCATTACCAATCCCCGCCTTACCCATTGTATGGGGGCCAAAAGGCACATTGGATGTGCCGACTTCAATGTTGGCGTCATCGCTTTGTGTGCCAACAATATCAGCCAAAGCAGATGTGGTAGTTAAAATGGCACTCAGTGCTATCACGACGGTTTTGTACGGCATAATGTGACTCCTAGGTAAATGATTTCAACGTTCAGCAAATAATTTGCTTCATCCTCTTTACCGTTCAGTTCAGGCAAACCCGTAACCGCGTCGTTAAAATTTTGCTTTTAGCATCAATTTAATGGTGCGCCCTGGCGCCGGTACACTGGAACGCACCAGTGGGTCAATGTGGTAGACATCGGTTAAATTGGTCCCTACGACTTCAAGCGCGATGTGGCGTGATAACTGATAATTGGCAAATGCATCAAACGTTAAGGTATCGTCGCGCTGGACCACCTCATCTGACTTGGCTTTGGCAAGGTACGCGCCTTTGACCCCAGCTTCTAACTGACGATTGAAAAAGCGATGGCCCAGTTGCAGCGACGTCGACCACGCTGGGGGGACTTGCGATTCTAAATATCCGCCAGGAAAACCGCCAAACAGACAATTGCGATAATATTCTGGCTCGTCGGGGCGATAACGTGTGACGACGGAGCTCTCATCACAGACTTGATTGGTGAGCATGTAAGCGCCATTTAAATCGGCAAACCAATCACCGTCATCGTAGTTCGCTTGCAGCTCCAATCCTGCCAGCGTCTGCGAATCAATATTGCTAAAGCGCAGCATGTCATCTCGCTCGATCACGTTTTCAGTGAGGTGGTGAAAGTAAGCCAGTTTCAGATCACCGTGAGTAAAATGATGAATGTAGCCTAACTCGTGATTCACCGTTGCTTCGGGTTTGAGGCTGGTATACGCATTATTTAACGCGGAAAAGCTAAGCGTGCTTTCAAAGAGGCTTGGAAAGCGCAACATTTGGCTGTAGCGGTAGTAAATACGGTCTTGCGGCGTAGGAGAAAATGCCACGGAGGCAAACGGTGACCAACCCTGCCCGTGATCGTGTGTTTTGGGACGCATGTTCACTTTGGTATTCAATTGATTGGTCGCACGACACGTCCCTTCAATGTAGTTGTCTGGTAATAGTCCATTAGCGGGGTCACAGGGATTTTGCGCACGGCTATATTTACCGTTTCCATCATGTAACCAAGCTTGTGTGCGCTCTTCAATTTCACCTTCTTCGCGCAGCTTGGCTTCTTCTTCAGCAAGATCAGCCAATATCTGGCTCTCAGGGAACCCAAAATCCTCCAGCATTCTACGATAACTGTCCAGTATCGCCTGAATTTCAGCCTCACTCAGGAACACACGCACTTTATAGCTGGCTTCAAGCCCCGGCGAGACAGCCTGCTGCGTGAACAGGGTATCGTCCCCTTCGGCTTGGCGCGCTGCAAGGAAGTCATCTTTGACATCAAAGCCTTGAAACTTCACACCAGCGTTGAGCGTCCATTGGGTATGTGGCTGCCAAGTGGCTTGTAAGCTGGCATCAAATTCTTGATAGGTCCCTTCTTGTGGAAAGTGCACCCAACCATCGGCTTTGTTCGCATCATAAGTATCATCAGAACGTTGTTCTCGGTATTGGTATCGTCCTGCGGCAGTCATAGATAAGGTGTCACTGAACGCCATGGTATTGCTGATATTCACGCCAATACGGCTATCTTTTGCATTAGACGCAGCAGTATTACGCAACAGGGTGCTGTAGCCCGGTAACAGGTCATGGTTATTGGCATAGTTAGGAAACCCACCTCGGGTATTGGTATCGCTGACGGTGTAGGTGGTCCACAACTTGGCCGTTAAATCAATCCAAGGGTCCTTTGGCGACCAGTGATAATCAAGGTTGTAAGCTTGGGCACGCACGCGGCTAAGTGGCCATTGCGCCATTTTATTGCCATCAATTAAGTCACCAGAGCGACTTGCCATGATTTCACCATACTCGGCATCGGTGTAGCGCGCGCCAAGGCTCAATTGCTGCGCGCCCTCGAAAAGGAATGTACTTTTCAGCAACACAGATTCGGTTTCGCTGGACGTGTTGGGAATTTCCGCGCCCGGCAGATGGCGCAGCGCCAAGGTCTCTGGGTCGACCTTGGTCATATAGGCTTCTTTCGAATCGCCGCTTTTATAAAAACCACTATCATGTTTTCCCCCATAATAATTGCCTTTATAGCGATAAGCATAAGCAGCCAACCATTCCATGCTTTCGTCTCGTTTTGCCAGCGCAAGACGGTAAGCGTAGTCATCCCCCGAGAAAGGATTGTTGTTTTTGTTGTGGCTCATCGGCTGCCACAGCGAAGGATCGGCGTAAGGGTATTGGGGCGTGGACGGAAACCCGTCGACGTCGCGATAATCTTGCCCTGTGTATAAGGTCCCTAACGTGGGCGCAACCGCATTGTTGCTTCCTTCAATCAAGAACTCACCGCCAAAGTCTTTTCCCGGCAGCAAAATATCTTGTGCAGAGAGGGTGTTGACGACCACCGCGCCGCCTGTGGATGTTTTGACGTTCGCCACAGTATTGGGGCCTTTGATGACCTGCACACCACCAATTAAGTTGGGATCAATATAGCTGCGATTCGAGACACCACGGTAGCCACGCCAGACAGTCAGCCCTTGCTCTGTGCCATCAATGAGGACAGGCACACGACCCGGCCCTTGAACACCTCGAATATTTGGGTCAATGCCTCCTCCGTTGCGCGCATCACCACTGTACACATTGGGCATACCTTTAAAGAGATCAGCCGCATCTTTACCTTTATATCGCTCAACCTCTTTTTTGCCCGCGTACACCGTTGACCGGTTGTCATCGTAAACAGCATATTTACCCGCTTCATCGCGACTAATCTCCCCTTCCGAAAACGACACATCTAGGGTATCGAGCGTCAGCGACTCTGTGCTGTCGGTAATTTGATAGCTGCCATCGGCTTGTCGATGTGCCGTCAAACCCGTACTGGTCAGTAGGATGTTGAGGCCTTGCTCTGGGGTAAACTGTCCGTCGAGCCCCGCACTGTAAAAACCTTCGGACAAACGCGCATCCAGATGAAATTCGATACCCGATGCCAGCGCAAAGGCTTTTAATACCGCATCAAGCTCTCCGGCGGGGATCTGGTAGGTATTTACCGTGTCTGTTTGGGCATAAACGGGGGAATAAAAAGGCACACCCAAGGTTAACGATAGACATAATATCGATGATTGCAGTTTCACAATACGGCTCCACTTAAGTGAGTTAACTAACCGATACACCGAACGAAGGCGTGGGATCCGTAAAGGTGAGTGTCATTTTTTATTGGGCTGGAATAATTTGTACCCAGAGCGCAGTACGAAAGCGCAGGGCAATAGGCAGAATGGTTTCTAGATGCGCCAGGGTTTGCTGGATATTGCGGGTGGAAAATACTCCCGTCACGGTTAGATCATCCAATTGCGCATCTAAGCGCAACCAGCCTGAGAAATACCGTGAGAGCTCTTCAACTAGCGTCGAAAGCGGCATGCGTTCAGCCACGAGTTTTTGCTCCAACCAGCTCACCGCGTGAGTTTCTAAAGGCGCAAGATGCTGCACCTTATTGTCCGTGCATTGCACCGAATGCCCGGCGGGAATGTAACGCAGTTGCCCTTGGAATGGCTGAATACGCGCATTGGTCGATAACAATTGTATGGCACTGAAGCGCGCAAACTGGCGCACAGCAAGCTGGCCTTGCTCCTCAACCCACACCTGACCATGGGCGGTGAGAACCGATAAAGGCGATGCCGCTTCGAGCATCACTTCACCGCGCTCAAGGAAAATCTGTTTTTTCCCGCCTTGATAATCGACCCACACCCGCGAGTCTGTGTTTAACGCGACACGACTCTGATCCGGCAAGGTGAACTGCTTGAGTTCCCCGACTCGGCTTGCCAAGGCAACGCCCTGTTCGTAACGCTGCGCATTAGAGCGCCATGCTAATAAGCACCCTGCGCCAATACCAATACCACCGAGCATCAAAAACCGCCGGCGCGACAGGCCACTTTGTCGTAATAAGACCGAATGATGTCCCGAGACATCCTGAAGCTGGGATTGCACACCTTCCAGCGCTTGCCATGCCTTTTCATGATGAGGGTGAGCACGTCGCCACTGTGATAGTGCTTGTTTATCCTGCTCAGACACGTCGTCCGCCCACATACGGGCCATCCATTGTGCCGCTTGCTCAACCACATGAGGCGATAAAGATGACATCATGAATCACTCTTGCGCGGCGAGTACACAGGCAGTCAGTGCCTTGGCAACATATTTCTCTACCGAGGAAACTGAGACAGAAAGCGCCTTTGCGATGTCTTTATAGCTCATTCCCTCGAGCTGGCGCATCAGCAAAGCCTGCCGCACCTTGACCGGCAAATGCCCTAATAAAGCATCAACCGCCACCAAGGCTTCCATGGTTTGTTGGTGTTGCTCGGGCGAGCTGGCCATGCGTTCCGGCTGCGCTTGCAGATAGTCTAAGTAAGCTTGCTCAACGCGACGACGGCGATACCAATCGACGATCAAGCCTTTGGCGATATGGGTAAGGTAAGCACGCGCACTGTCTGTATCAGRCAAACGGCCGGAATTAAGCAAACGCAAATAGGTATCTTGAACTAAGTCGGCCGACGTTGACGGGCATCCCATGCGTCGCTGAATAAAGCCCGAAAGCCAGCGCTGATGTGACACATACAGCGAGGTAACACCCTGATGTAACGCCTGCTGACTCCCTATCATTGAATGTGCTCCCTACACCTAAACCGACCACCCAATACAAACGCTAACAATTATCATTAATAATTGCGTATATGCAAGCATGTTCTAGACAGAGCCATGCTTTATCGACTTAGCGCACAGTTTGTGTCACACCGGCAATCGCGCACGCATGTATCAAGTCAGTAAGTTCACGCTCTAGCGTTCAAATCCCCGCCGGTTCGTGCTAACCTGCGCGCCTCCCATCGGGAGACTACTATCTATTCGTCGATCTCCGTCAATACGATTGCGCTATGCTTTGGTATTGGCATCAGCCGGTTAAAGTGATCAATCCATGAGTCAAGGTACGCTTTATATTGTTTCTGCCCCGAGTGGTGCAGGCAAATCAAGCCTGATTTCAGCACTGCTGAATGACAATCCACGCTATGACATGAAAGTGTCGGTTTCACACACCACACGCGCTATGCGCCCCGGTGAAGAAAACGGCGTGCATTACCATTTTGTCGCAGTAGAAGAATTCAAGGCCTTAATTGATCAAGGCGCCTTTTTGGAACACGCGGAAGTCTTTGGCAACTATTACGGGACATCGCGCGTATGGRTTGAAGAGATGCTTAATAAAGGCATCGACATCTTTTTGGACATTGATTGGCAAGGGGCGCAGCAAATTCGTCAACAGATGCCGAACAGTAAAAGCATCTTTATTTTGCCGCCTAGCCGCGAAGAGTTAGAGCGCCGTCTCACCGCTCGCGGCCAAGATAGCGAAGAGGTGATCGCCAAACGCATGCAAGAAGCACGTTCAGAGATCTCTCACTATGCTGAATATGACTATTTGATCATTAATGATGACTTTGATGTCGCATTAATGGATCTTAAAGCGATCCTCCGTGCAGAGCGGATGCGTCAGCCTAAACAAGCCRGCAAATATCATGCAATGATTGACGACTTGCTGGCCGACTAATCATGAATATTGGCGTTTGTTCGATTGCAGCGCACCCAGTGCTAGCAATGGACGGCCGCCTTTTGTATAATTTTCGGTCATTTTTAAGACCTGTTTATCACTACAGCTGGAGTCCTTCATGGCACGCGTAACTGTTCAAGACGCCGTTGAAAAAATTGGTAACCGTTTCGATCTCGTTCTGGTTGCGGCCCGCCGCGCCCGCCAAATGCAAACGGGTGGTAAAGATCCTCTAGTACCAGAAGAAAATGACAAGTACACCGTGATCTCACTGCGTGAGATCGAAGAAGGACTGATCAACAAAGAAGTGCTAGACGCGCGTGAGCGTCAAGAAAAGCAGGAGCAAGAAGCTGCCGAAATGGCCGCTGTTAGCACCATTTCTGGTCACCGTTAATCGCGTCATCATCAGGGAACAGGCCGTTTGTACCTCTTTGATAGCCTGAAAGAAGTCGCGAACCAATACTTGCCGGAATCGCAGCTTGAAGCGCTCCGGCAAGCGTATCTGGTTGCGCGCGATGCCCATGACGGGCAAACCCGCTCCACCGGTGAGCCCTACATCATCCACCCCATCGCCGTTGCGCGGATCCTCGCAGAAATGCGCTTGGACTGCGAAACCTTAATGGCGGCGTTGCTGCACGATGTGATTGAAGACACAGACGTGACCAAAGAGGATCTGCAACAACGCTTTGGTGATGTGGTTGCGGATCTGGTGGATGGCGTTTCCAAGCTCGACAAGCTCAAGTTTCGCGATCGCAAAGAAGCGCAGGCGGAAAACTTCCGCAAAATGGTCATGGCAATGGCCCAYGACATTCGCGTCATTCTGATTAAGCTCAGTGACCGCACCCATAATATGCGTACCTTGGGTGCCCTGCGCCCCGATAAACGTCGTCGTATTGCCCGCGAAACACTGGAAATTTTTGCCCCACTCGCTCACCGTCTCGGTATTCACAATATTAAAGTGGAGCTCGAAGAGCTCGGCTTTGAAGCGCTCTACCCCAACCGCTATCGCGTCCTCAAAAAAGTGATTGCGCAAGCGCGGGGCAACCGCAAAGAAATGATCCAAAAAATCCATGCGGAAATTGAAGGCCGCTTGGAAGATGCCGGGATCAACGCGCGCGTGCTTGGCCGAGAGAAGAACCTTTATTCCATCTATAACAAGATGAAGAATAAAGAACAGCGCTTTCATACCATTATGGATTTGTATGCCTTTCGCGTGATCGTCGAGGACCTCGACACCTGTTACCGCGTGTTAGGGCAAATGCATAATTTGTACAAACCACGTCCCGGCCGCTTGAAAGATTACATTGCCGTGCCGAAGGCGAACGGTTATCAATCACTGCATACGTCAATGATTGGTCCGCATGGTGTGCCAGTTGAAGTGCAAATTCGCACTGAAGACATGGACCAGATGGCGGACAAAGGGGTCGCTGCGCACTGGGCGTATAAGAGCGGCGCCGAACGTCCATCCGGTACCACGGCACAAAAACGTGCTCAGCGCTGGATGCAAAACTTGATTGAGCTGCAGCAAAGCGCGGGGAACTCCTTCGAGTTTATCGAAAGCGTTAAATCCGATCTTTTCCCCGATGAGCTGTATGTCTTTACCCCGAAAGGGCGTATCGTCGAGCTCCCCGTGGGCGCCACGGCCGTTGACTTTGCCTATGCGGTCCATACCGATGTGGGTAACACCTGTGTCGGCGCGCGAGTCAATCGTCAACCGTATCCGCTAAGCCAACCACTGAAAAACGGCCAAACCATTGAGATCATTACCGCACCGGGCGCTCGCCCGAATGCCGCATGGCTCAATTATGTGGTGACCGCTCGGGCACGGACCAAGATCCGCCAAGTGCTCAAAACCATGCGCCGTGAAGAATCAGTCACATTGGGACGTCGTTTGCTCAACCATGCGCTGGGTGAGAAGAACCTACCCGATGTCGATCCTGACCGCCTCAATGCGATTTTGACCGACCTGAAGCTAGAAAGCAGCGATGATTTGCTCGCCGCGATCGGCTTGGGTGAGTTAATGAGTGTCGTGATCGCTCGCCGCCTGCTGGACGATGAAAACACGGACGCGGAACCTTCGGACGGGAAAATGCCTATCCGTGGCGCAGATGGTATCTTGGTCACTTATGCCAACTGTTGCCGCCCTATTCCGGGCGATCCGATTATCGCGCACGTCAGCCCTGGTAAAGGCTTGGTGATCCACCGTGAAACCTGTTCAAACATTCGCGGCTACCGTCAAGAGCCGGACAAATATATGCCTGTTGAGTGGGCAGACGATTTCGATCAGGAGTTCAGTACTCGTCTACGCGTGGATATGCAGAACCATCAAGGGGCGCTGGCGGATTTAACCAACACCATCGCCGCGACGGGATCGAATATTCAGGGACTGACGACCGAAGAAAAAGATGGTCGCTTGTACACCATCTTTGTTCGCCTCACCACCACAGACAGGGTTCACCTTGCCAATATTATGCGTCGCATTCGTGTGATGCCAAACGTGGTCAAGGTCAGCCGTCAAAAGAACTAGCCATGTTGCCGTTTCGCGCTCAGGCTATCACTCGCCCGCCTTTTGGTGGGCGAGTTTGTTTCTCTCCTATCGTGTAACTAACGGAACCTCACCATGACACCAGAACGGTTTGAACGTATTCATCAAGTGCTTGCTCAGCGCCAGCCTGATCTCACCGTGTGTATGGAACAAGTCCATAAGCCAAATAATATCTCTGCCATTATTCGCACCGCAGATGCCGTCGGCGTGCATCGCCTTCATGCCGTCTGGCCAAAAGGCAGTAAAATGCGCGCTTTAGGTGGCACTTCGGCAGGCTCTCGCAACTGGGTAGATGTACAAACCCATGATTCGACTGCCGAAGCCTTTGATGCGCTTCACGCTCAAGGCATGCAGATCTTAGTCACCAACTTATCCGACACCGCCATCGATTTTCGCGACGTCGATTACACCCGCCCCACCGCTATCGTATTAGGCCAAGAAAAAGAAGGCATCAGTCGCGAAGCGCTCGATAAGGCGGATCAAGATATCCTCATCCCAATGGTGGGTATGGTACAGTCATTAAACGTGTCAGTGGCGAGTGCTCTTATTCTGTATGAGGCCCAGCGACAGCGCCAATTAGCGGGTATGTACCAGCGGGCTCACACCCATATTCCGGACGAAGAAGTCCACAAGATCCTGTTTGAACGGGGCCATCCTGTTTTAGCACGCGTGGCCAAACAAAAAGGGCTGCCCTATCCACCGCTGGATGAACACGGGCAAATCGTTGCTGATGAGGCATGGTGGTCTGCGATGCAGGCAGCYAAACACAAACGTAGTAAATAACGGACTATTTTGATGCGATCATCCATGCTCAATGCTGTCTCAGTCGAAACACTGGCCGGTGTCGGCGCCAAAATGGCGAAAAAGCTGACCAAGCTGGGGTTGTATACGGTTCAAGATGTCTTGTTTCACTTGCCGTACCGTTATGAAGATCGCACACGCGTCTGGCCGATCGCCAGTTTGCTCCCCGGACAAACCGCGACCGTTGAGGGTGAAGTGACGCACAATGACACTGTGTTTGGGCGCCGCCGCATGCTGACCGTGCGGATCCATGACGGCAATGGTGCGCTGACGCTACGCTTTTTTAACTTCAACGCCGCGATGAAAAACAGCCTCGCCATCGGCAAACATGTGAAGGCCTATGGCGAGCTAAAACGCGGTAAGCATGGCCTAGAAATCATTCACCCTGACTATAAAGTCTTTTCTGAGCCTACCGAGCTTGCGCTAGAAGAAACCCTGACACCTGTCTATCCCACCACCGAAGGGCTGCGCCAAGCTACCTTGCGCAGTCTAACCGACCAAGCGTTGGCATTGCTGGACAAAAGTGGTGTACAAGAGTTACTCCCTGAGGGCTTATATGATAGACAGCTTTCATTACGCGATGCCTTACACCTTTTGCATCGTCCGCCACCAGAGGTGTCACTAGAGGCCCTGCAAGCCGGGCAACATCCTGCCCAACGTCGGTTAATTATTGAAGAATTACTCGCCCAACATCTGTCGATGCTGTCCGTTCGTCATCAAGCGCAAGCGGTCAGTGCCACACCGTTGCCACCGAATGGGGCGCTGAGCCAACAATTGCTGGCCAACCTGCCATTCTCCCCCACAGGGGCACAATCGCGCGTAGTCGATGAAATCAGTCGCGATCTGGCTAAGCCCGTCCCCATGATGCGCTTGGTACAAGGCGATGTGGGCGCGGGTAAGACGCTGGTTGCGGTATTGGCGGCGCTGCAAGCTATCGAACACGGTTACCAAGTCGCATTAATGGCCCCCACGGAGCTATTGGCCGAACAGCATGCGGTGAATTTTGCCCAATGGCTGGAGCCGTTGGGAATTCAAGTCGGTTGGCTCGCCGGTAAGCTTAAAGGCAAAGCGCGCGACGCTGAACTTGCACGGATTGCCAGCGGTGAGGCGAAAATGGTGGTCGGCACACATGCGCTGTTTCAAGCCCATGTCGACTTTGACCAGTTAGCCTTGGTGATCATTGATGAGCAACACCGCTTTGGTGTTCACCAACGTCTCGCCCTGTGGGAGAAAGGTGAGCAACAAGGAGCGCATCCGCATCAATTGATCATGACAGCCACTCCGATCCCGCGTACTCTCGCGATGACTGCGTATGCCGATCTCGATACCTCGATTATCGATGAGCTCCCCCCGGGGCGTACTCCGATCCAAACCGTTGCCGTGCCAGATACGCGCCGCGATGACATTATTGCGCGTGTCAGTGCCGCCTGCAGTGAAGGCCGCCAAGCGTATTGGGTATGTACCTTGATTGAGGAATCCGACGCTCTCGAAGCGCAAGCTGCCGAGGATACCGCCACCGCACTCAAAGCGGCGCTCCCTCATCTTGCCGTCGGCCTTGTCCACGGACGCATGAAAGCGGCGGAAAAACAAGCAGTCATGCAAGCCTTTAAGCAAGGGGAGCTGCATTTGTTGGTCGCGACTACCGTGATTGAAGTGGGCGTCGATGTCCCCAATGCCAGTTTGATGATCATTGAAAACCCCGAGCGACTCGGGTTGGCACAGCTCCACCAACTACGGGGGCGTGTCGGTCGAGGCTCCGTCGCCAGCCACTGTGTGCTCTTGTATCATGCCCCTTTGTCTAAAACCGCCAGTCAACGCTTGGGCGTCCTGCGCGAGAGCAATGATGGCTTTGTGATCGCACAGCGCGATCTCGATATTCGCGGGCCCGGCGAGCTTCTCGGTACCCGGCAAACCGGCTTGGCCGAGTTTAAAATTGCCGATCTGGTGCGTGACCAAGCGCTGATCCCTGAGGTACAAAAGTTAGCGCACCACCTGCATCAACACTATCCGCAACACGCCGCCGCAATCATCGCACGTTGGCTTGGCCATAAAACCCATTATTCCAACGCATGATCGCCGATATCGCTCTCCCAGTGGGCCATGACTAACGCCATGGCCTCGGATTTGCTATATCCGGCTTGATTGGCCACCTGAATAAAATGTGCCAATGGCGCTTGTACATATTGCAACCGTTGATGAGGCTCAGCAGGACGCGCTTGCTGGCTGACTTTCATCCCAACGCCTCGCACTCGCTCTAACCATCCTTGCTCGGCAAGTTGCTGATAACTGCGCGAGACCGTCATCGGATTCATCTTTAACTCTCGCGCCAGCACACGTACCGACGGCAAGCGCTCGCCTGAGCGCAGCGCACCACTGGCGATCTGACGCTGGATTTGCTCAATCAATTGCTGAAATTTCGGGGTAGGATCGTTTTTATCTAAACAAAGTCGCATAGGCCATAGTGTGTGTATTAGTTCTATACGACAGTATGGTCGGCCTATCCGCCTTCGCGAATAGGCCATGAAGAAAACGTGGCAACGCGCACACTAGCTTTTGGCACGCCCCTGATTGACCGGAAATGTCATCTGGATCCTCAACCCTCCTTCGGTACGGGAAGACAGGCGAATATCGCCGCGCAGTTGTTCCACAATCCGTTTCACAATAGCGAGTCCCAGTCCGGTTCCCTCGCTACCACGGGCTGAGTCACCCCGCGTGAACGGCTGGAAAAGCGACGCTTCTAGGCTCGCATCAATACCCGGTCCATTGTCCTCAACTTCGACCCATTGATGGGTATGATCGGCGGTACTGCCACAACGAATGCGTACCCAGCCGTTGCCATAGCGGACCGCGTTAACCACCAAGTTAGTCACGGCCCGCTTAAGCGCCACTGAGTTGGCATACAACTCGCCATACAAAGGCAGCAACTCGGTATCCATCTCGATACCCACCAGCTGTTGGCTATTCGCTACATCACGACAAATGCTCGCTAAATCCACCGGATCAGGGTCTTGCTGCTGCACCGCGCGCAGATAGTCCATAAACTGATTGATGATCTCGTTGCACTCTTCAGTGTCTTTAGTGATGCTATCGGCAAGGTATTCATCGTCCGGCGACATCATTTCGGTCGCCAAGCGAATGCGCGTCAGCGGCGTGCGCAAATCATGGCTCACCCCTGCCATCAGCAAGGCGCGATCTTCTTCGAGTTTGCGTATGCCTGCAGACATTTTATTAAACGCCACTGTTACCGCTTGAATTTCAGAGGCGCCTTTTGGGGCCACCGGCTCAGGAAACCGGCCTTCAGCCACATCTAACGCAGCACGCTCTAAGGTCACCAGTGGGCGGTTTTGCATCTTAATAAACAGCCAACCACCTGCAATCACCAGCAACGCAATAATCAGGCTGTATTGGAAAAGGGGCGCAAAGTCATCTTGATGCAGTTCGGAAAGCGGAATACGCATCAAAAAGTCATCAATGGCGTCAAACTTTAACCACAGCACATAGCTGTCTTCACCACTGACAAGGCGCACTTCGGTCGGCGTTCCCAGCTCTTCGCTCATCCGCGCACTGAGATAATCTATCTGCATCGCGTCTTGGTAAGCGCCTGCGGCGTCACTGTTAGGAGCATGTAAGGTCACCCCAATTTGTTCCAGCAGTTGCCGACGCACAGGCTCACCCAAGTGCAGCACTTCCCCGTCTTTTAGCGTCCAATCCTCTTCCAGCATCAAGCGCACTTCAAAGGCCAAGATCTTATTAAACTGCTGCAAGCTGGGGAGCAGGGCATAATTGACGATGGTGAGATAAGAAAAAACTTGGCTGGCAATCAATAGGCCAGCCAAAATCAACAGCGTGCGGGCAAAGTTGGTGCGCGGCGACATCCGCATCGCTTAGACCTCGCCGTCAGGGACAAACACGTAGCCCAGCCCCCACACCGTTTGGATATAGCGTGGCTTGCTCGGATCTTCTTCAAYCATGCGGCGCAATCGCGAGATTTGCACGTCAATGGAGCGCTCCATCGCGGAGTACTCACGTCCGCGCGCCATATTCATCAACTTGTCGCGTGATAACGGCTCGCGCGCATTGGTCACCAATGCTTTAAGGACCGCAAATTCGCCCGAGGTTAACGTCATCGGGTCGTCATTACGGAACATCTCCCGCGTACCGAGATTGAGGCGAAACTCGCCAAATTCGACCACCTTGGTGTCTGCACTCGGTGCGCCCGGCGCTTCAATGGTTTGGCGGCGCAAGACAGCACGGAGGCGCGCCAATAGCTCCCGTGGGTTAAATGGTTTGGGTAAGTAATCGTCCGCACCCACTTCTAATCCGACAATACGGTCAATTTCATCACCCTTTGCGGTGAGCATTAAAATCGGTAATTGGTTGTTCGCCTGACGCAAACGGCGGCAGATAGATAAGCCATCTTCACCCGGCAGCATCAAATCCAAGACCATCAGGTGAAAGGCTTCCCGCGCGAGCAAGCGATCCATCTGTTCGGCATTGGCCACACTGCGCACTTGGAAGCCCTGCTCAGTTAGGTAACGCTCCAGTAGCGAACGCAGACGCATATCATCATCCACCACTAGGATTTTATAGTTTTCTTGCATGGTTAACCCTCATACTCAATGCGGTTATCTGCCGACAAATCAAGCAGTCACTGCTGTAATCATACCGGATTTTGCCACATTTGCGTGGATTGACACTGATGGTTCCGCCACGAAACAACGAAGAAATTGTTACCGAGTGTTGCCTCGACAAGCTTGCTCGGTTCTTGTAATTTGCTCGTTGAAATTGCATCACTTATTGAGGCTTCGCGAGGGTTAAGGAGACGCTGCGTGAAAACCAAACTGGTCACCCGTGAAGGGTTTAACGCACTCAAAGCGGAACATGACCACCTATGGCATGAAAAACGCCCAGAGATCACCAAAATTGTCAGTTGGGCGGCAAGTTTAGGCGACCGCTCAGAGAATGCCGACTACACCTACAACAAGCGCTTGCTGCGACAAATTGACCGCCGCGTCCGTTATCTGCGCAAGCGGCTGAATGAACTCACCATTGTCGACTACTCGCCCCAACAAGAAGGGCGGGTCTTTTTTGGCGCTTGGGTGGAAATTGAAAACGAGGCGGGCGATATCAAACGCTTTCGGATTGTTGGCCCTGATGAGATTTACGATCGTAAAGACTACATCTCGATTGATGCGCCCATGGCGCGCGCCCTGCTCAAAAAAGCGGTCGATGATGAGGTGGTGGTCCGAACCCCTGAAGGTGAGAAGCATTGGTTCGTCAATGCAATCACTTACCCAACAGAGACCGACTCACGGGAACCTTAACGACCACAAGGGTCAAAGAAACAGATTCAATGGCAGTGCTGCGGTGCTGCCGTGCTTGTTTACAAAAGGATATGCATGCACAGTCAACTGACTCAAACCCTGGCTAAAGAGCTCAATGTCTCACCCAACCAGGTCGCAACCGCCGTTGCGCTGCTCGATGACGGAAATACCGTCCCCTTTATTGCTCGCTATCGAAAAGAAGCCACCCAAGGGCTGGATGACAGCCAACTGCGCACGCTGGAAACACGCTTAGTGTACTTGCGCGAAATGGAGGCTCGGCGTGACACCATCCTAAAATCGATTGATGAGCAAGGTAAACTAACCGATAGCTTGCGTCGCGACATTTTAGCGGCGGACAGCAAGAACCGCTTGGAAGATCTCTATCTGCCCTATAAACCCAAGCGTCGTACCAAAGGACAGATTGCCATTGAAGCAGGCCTAGAACCCCTGGCCGAGGCCTTATGGCAAGACGCGTCGCAAGACCCTGACACACTCGCCCAATCCTATCTCAATCCCGAGCAAGGCATCGCCGACACCAAGGCAGCACTCGACGGCGCCCGCGCCATCATGATGGAGCGCCTCGCTGAAGATGCCGCCTTGCTCGATAAAATTCGTCAATATCTCAACCAACACGCGGTGTTACGCGCAAGTGTTGTCACAGGCCAAGAAGAGGCTGGGGCGAAATTTAAAGACTACTTCGATCATCAAGAGCCGATCTCTAAAGTGCCTTCTCACCGTGCCTTAGCCATGCTCCGGGGCCGTAACGAAGGCGTCTTGCAACTGGCCTTAGTCGCTGACCCAGACCAAGAAGCAGACAGCAAAGGCAGTATCTGCGAAACCATGATTGCCGAGCACTACGGTTTATCCTTGGGCAGTGCGCCCGCCGATCGTTGGCGTAAGCAAGTTATCGCGTTCGCGTGGCGAGTCAAAATACTCATGCACCTTGAGACTGAGCTTATGGCCAGTTTGAAAGAGCGGGCCGAAAGCGACGCCATTGATGTCTTTGCTGCCAATCTAAAAGACGTTTTGATGGCCGCTCCCGCGGGCCCACGCTGTACGCTCGGCATCGATCCGGGTTTGCGTACCGGCTGTAAGGTGGCCGTGGTGGACGGTACGGGGAAATTGCTCGATACCGCCACCATTTATCCTACCGCCCCACGTCACGACGTAGATGGCGCGAGCAAGACGGTGCTCAATTTAATTAAACGTCATCAGGTCAACCTCATCGCGATCGGCAACGGCACCGCTTCCCGCGAGACCGAAGCGTTTGCCAAAACCATGCTAAGTCAGGCTGGTTTAGCCATTCAGACCGTCATGGTCAGTGAGGCAGGTGCCTCGGTGTATTCGGCATCGGAATTAGCCGCCAATGAGTTTCCAGACCTTGATGTCTCGCTGCGTGGTGCCGTTTCTATCGCCCGCCGCTTGCAAGACCCACTGGCCGAACTGGTTAAAATTGACCCGAAATCGATTGGCGTAGGCCAATATCAACACGATGTCTCTCAAAGTCAGCTTGCCAAAAAACTCGATGCTGTGGTCGAAGACTGTGTGAACGCGGTCGGGGTGGATCTGAACAGTGCATCGGCGCCACTCCTGACTCGTGTCGCTGGCTTAAGCCAAACCATGGCGCAAAATATTGTCGCTTTTCGTGATGAAAATGGCCGCTTTGGCGATCGTAAAACCCTGCTGAAAGTGCCGCGTCTTGGCCCTAAAGCATTCGAACAATGCGCGGGCTTTTTACGGGTAATGGATGGTGCCAACCCGCTGGATCGCTCTGGCGTTCACCCAGAAACCTATTCTTTGGTCAAACGCATTGCGGAGAAAACCGGCAAAGCCGTCGAGGCGCTGGTCGGTAACAACCGTTTCTTGCAAGGCCTGAACGCGAAAGAGTTTGCAGATGACAACTTTGGGGCAATCACGGTCACCGACGTGCTTAACGAGCTGGCAAAACCCGGCCGCGACCCGCGTCCTGAGTTTAAGACCGCCACCTTTGCGGAAGGCATCAATCAAGTCAGCGATCTGAAGCCCGGAATGCAACTGGAAGGCGTGGTGACCAACGTGACGCACTTTGGCGCCTTTGTCGATGTCGGGGTTCACCAAGACGGTTTGGTGCACATCTCCGCCCTATCGAATCGCTTTGTCAGTGACCCTCGCGAGGTGGTCAAAGCCGGAGATGTGGTTAAAGTCAAAGTGATGGAGGTGGATGTACCACGCAAACGGATTGGCTTATCCATGCGTTTGGACGATACCCCTTCAGGCGACAGTGCGTCCCAAGGACAAGGCGATAACCACAAAGCGGGACAGTATCGCCCATCACGCAAGGCGCCTCGTCAACCCGCCGCACCTATCGGCGGAAGCATGGCTGATGCCTTTGCCCGCGCCAAGCGCTCTTAACGACGCAAAAAAGCCCCGCTCGTCTTGGCGGGGCTTTAACGTCAATAGGCTCGGTGGACCGAGCTTAAATCACAATCAACACTTCTGAAGGCATATTCGCCACGGTCGCTTGCTGGTAGCGCATCGCGACTACCGCACGGGTACGTTCAAATCTTTGCAGCTGCTCAATTTTCTCCAACACCTCTTCGGGCATTTTGAGCCCCAACGGATAGCCGTTTTCTGGTCGCGCCTCGTCTCCGGGCTCGCTACGAGTGATGGCATCAATGCGGTTAGCAACATTGGCGCCGTTGTAGTCTGCGTCTTTAAATGACTCGGGGGTATAGTCGAAAGAATAATTGGGATGCTGTGACGGATCCCAAGAGGGATTACGCAGTTGCTTGTCTTGCTCCGTCGCGGGTCTTTCATGATCCAACGCGGGCGGCTGTTTGGTCGGAACAATTTTTTCGCGCACACGATTTTCCCGCGCAACTTGCTCAGTTGGCKGGTTCACCGATGGCGCGACAGTTGGGATACTGACGCTTGCTGGCGATATATTCATCTGATGCTACCTCCCAACATCAGCTGAAGGCCTTATTGTCAGTCCGGCCTCGTCTCCTTATAGTTTAGACGACAACCGCGAGTATTGTGCCTATTGTTCCCAACGCAGACAAAAATTGTCCTGCGTTATAGGCGGTATCATCGTTTTCCTTCACTTTTTCCGGATGGTCCATGCCCAACGCGCCATAAGTAAAGGATTCGACCGATGATTTCTCTTTAGACTTCTCAACGCCTTCAGCGTTTTTAGCTGCTTTCGCATCCTTGACGTCTTTCACCGCTGGGGTGGCCGCTGTCTCAGCGGGCTTTGTATCTTTGACCTCTTTGTCCGCATTTGGTTGCGTTTGCGGCGGTGATTTTGGCTTCATCGACTGAGGGTGATAGGCCTGAGACTGCCCAACGTTACCTACGTTCATTATGGTCTCTCCTAATGTCAGAGCAAGTGACATAGTTAACTTATCGGCAGAACCATGACAAGATTTAGTCAATTCTGCCAAAAATCGTTCAGCGCGCGCAGTCAGGGCGGCAATTCGTTGCCAGAAAGGCGGTGAGCCTGTCTACCACACCGTCAGGCTCAGTGACAAAAGGGGCATGGGCACTGTGTGCAAACACCTCACTCGGTGAATGCGGTAACCAAGCGTCCATCTGTCCCGCCACGGCGACAGGCACCAACCCATCGAGGCGACCGTACAACCGCAGCCAAGGTAAGCGAATCGACTGGCATGCTTGACGTAAATCCGCCGACGCCAGTATTTGCAAACCATCAGCCAGAGCCTGAGGATCCGGTGCAGGTCGTGAAAACACTGCCTGCTTGAGCGCTTTAATGTCTTTCTTCGCAGTGGGCGACCCCATGGCCTGCAACGCCATAAACCGCTCCACGGTCAGAGAAAAATCCTGCTCAAGCTGTGAGGCAAATGCATTCAGCACCGCGGGTTTAATACCTCGCCATCCCGGTTCCGCGACAAACTTGGGTGAGCTTGCGACCGTCACGAGCCCCGTCAAACGATGGGGCGCGAGCAGGGCCGCTTGCGTGGCCACCAATCCGCCCAGTGACCAGCCCAACCAAGTTGCTTGCGCTGGTGATTCTTTAAGCAACACTTGTGCCAGTTGTTCTAAATCAAGCCCCGGCTGTGCGGGGCTCAACCCAAATCCGGGCAAGTCAACACAATGAACACGGTAGTTTGCAGTGAGATACGGCAAGATAAGCGACCAAACAGCACTGTTCATTCCCCAGCCATGAATGAGAACCAGATCGGGGCCTTGTCCGTAAGATTGCCAATCACATAACGCCATGCTTTACACTGCCTTTGTACTCTTTTTCATCAGGATGGCTATGATACCAGCAATTCATCCCCCTCGCCTTGCTGGCGTTTGGCAAAGCATTAGGGGCAAATCTTTGCCCCATCAGTGCCCCGTGTGTCGCTTATCCCTCCCTGCCGATCACACCTTGTGCTGCGATGCGTGCTGGGATAAACATCATCAGGCCTACGGGTGTCAATGTTGCGGCTTGCCGGTGCTCACCCCTCAAACACATTGTGGTCAGTGCCTCAGCCATCCACCTGCGTGGCATACGCTTACCGCGATCAGTGCCTACCTCGACCCACTCCCTGATTTGGTTCACCGCTTTAAATATCAAGGAGACTTCGAGCTCGCCCTTCCGTTCGCCAAGCTGCTCAGTGAGAAAATCGACACGCCTGCCCCAGTCTTACTGCCTGTTCCCTTACACTGGCGGCGACGGCTACAACGCGGCTTTAACCAAAGCGCACATCTGGCATGGGCGCTACAACAGCGGCTTGGCAGCCGAGTCGTCAATCACTATCTAAGACGTACTCGCCATACCTCACCTCAGCAAGGGCTGGATAGATC